>NZ_SCND01000009.1:0-41611 GCF_005503585.1 Pseudomonas sp. 2VD | reverse complement strand
GTTCGAAACCGGGGTGGCGACGCCGCGCCCTGCGCAGGATGTCGCGTTGCAGACCGTGCAGCAAGGCGACGTGGCCGCGCTGGCGGAGGAGGAAGTCGGCGCCAGCGCGCAGGTGTTCCTCCAGTTGCCGGCGCGAACGGCTGGCCACCGGCTGCAAGGGACCCTGGCGCAGCCCTGCGCGCCACAGGCCGGCGAGCAACAGCAGCAGCGCTGCCGCCAGGGCCTCGGGGAAGTGGCGGGCGAGCAGGGTGGCGAGGCTGTCGCGTTCGGCGCGGTAGAGCAGGGTCACCTGGTTGTCCTGGGTTAGGTACCAGAGCAGCCAGGCGTTGTCGTACTGCTCGATGTTGCGGTTCTGCCAGATCCAGGCGTCGGTGAGCACCGTGACCAGGCCCTTGCCGTGCTGCATCTGCAACAGGTGGGTGGCGTCGCCGCTGTTGGCCCAGGCGTAGGCGTGGTTCTGCGGATCGTAGAGGTGGTAGTCGGGATCGAAGCCGATGTAGGCCGGCGAGCGCTCGTTTTCCAGGTACAGGCGGGTCAGTGCGGAATAGTCCGGCACGCTGTCGGCGGGCTCTTCTTCCTCGCCGGCGGCTTCCTCCGGCGGCGTTTCGGTCGCATGGTCGTCGACGCTACCTTCGTCGGCGTCGGCGTCGGCGGTTTCCTCGCTGGCCCGGTCCTGGCTGTCGTCGAAGTCCTCGGTCAGGTACTGGCGGATATCCAGGCTGTCGAGCAGCAGGTCGCCGCTCTTCTTCTCGTCCTCGTCCCACAGGCGTTCGGCGATCAGCACCAGGTGCCCGCCCTGCTCGCTCCATTGCAGCAGGCGGCGCGCCTGGCCGGGAGTCATGCCGGAGCGGCTGCCGAGCAGGAGCAGGGTATGCCCGGAGGGCGGCAGCTCCTTGAGGACCTCAAGGCCGTCGGCGCGGCTCACCGTGACCCCCTGCTTGCGCAGGAACAGTTCGGCGGCCAGGTAGGGATTGCGCCGGGCCTCCGGCGATGGGCCGAGGTCGATCGTCTCCGTATAGGGTTGCAGGCGGCTGGCCAGGAAGATCGCCAGCAGCCCGGCCAGCAGCAGGAGCACGGCAAGCAACAGGAAGCGCGCGCGCCGGCTCATCATGGCTTGGCTCCCGCGGCGAAAAGGCTGCGCCAGCCATCGCAGAGGCGCCGGCGAGCGTCGTCGGCCGGCAGCCGGTGGCCGTAGGCGAGCGCCTGCCATTGGGCGGTCAGCAGTTGGCTGTAGTGCAGCAGCGGCCGTTGTTGCTCCAGTCCTTCGACCAGGCGCAGGACCTCGCCCTCGGTATGGGAGCCCTTCAACGGCAGGCGGTAGTCATGCAGCAGTCGGCTGAGCAGCCCGCGGTAGAGCAGGCCGAGGGCTTCCCGTGGTTTCTCGTTCCAGAGCCGTTCGGCGTTGCCGGCGATGTCGTCGGGCAGGCTTTCCGGACTGAGATCGAGGCCGAACATCACCGTCGGCGCTTCGCGGCGGGCCCGTTGCGGCAAGCCCAGGTTGCCGACGAACAGGCGCAGCCATTCACGGTAGCGCCAGACCAGCAGGAACACCGCGCTGAACAGCAGCGCCCAGAGCAGCACTTCGATGACCTGCGCCGCGTGACGGAACGGCACCCAGTTGGCCAGGGCCTCGAAGAATGCCTTGAGCCGCTCTTCGTCCTCCTTGCGGCTGTCCTTTTTCTCGGTCTTGTCGCCGAAGCGCCAGCCCGTAACGGTCTCGCTGTTCTTGAACGGCGCGCCGTCGACGATCGCCCGGATCTGCTTGCCGGCCTGTTCGCTGTTGAGTTTCTGCCGCAGCAGGCGGGCCTGCTCGGGCGGCAGCTCGGCTTCGCCGGCGCTGGCGGCGGCCGCCGGCTCGGCGTAGGCGGAAGGGGCGGGCAGCCAGGCCAGCGAAGCGGTCAGGCCGAGCAGCAGGACATAGGCGCTGCCGACCAGACGCTGGCGCAGGCGGCGGAACACCAGCTCGATGTCCCAGGCCTCCAGTTCGGTGCGCCGGTTCAGGTAGAGGGTGAAGCCGCAGGCCACGTAGATCGGCTCCCAGACTACCAGCACCAGGACGTAGAGCAGGTTCGACAGGTGCTCCAGCCAGAGCCACTCGCCGGCTTCCGGGTCGAGCAGGCTCTGCCAGTTCCAGTCGATCTCGTTCTGCGCCGGGATCAGCAGGTAGAGAAGCATGGCGAAGCCGGCCCAGAGCGCCATTTCCAGGTGCACGCCGACCACGGTCAGCCAGGTCGCGCCGCCGGCGTTGCGCTGGGACAATACGATCAGGCGCTGGCTGCGGGGCTCCCCGGCGAGCCCTTCCAGTTGCAGGACCGGCAGGTCGAAGCTGCGCGTCGGACTGAAGCGGCGCCACAGCAGGCTGGCCGGCAACTGTTTCCTCAGCAGGGCGGGATAGGCGCGCAGGGCCTGCTTCAGGGTTGGCGTATCGCCGAACAGGGCGTGCGAGAGAATGTACAGCGGCAGCCGTTCGAAGGCCGGCTTGAGCCACCAGAAGATCAGGATCGCCAGGGTCGGATGCTGCCACAGCAGGAGGCTGAGCACGGCGAACAGCGGCAGGGTCAGCAACGCCCAGCTGCCCATCAGCAGGCGCGCATGGCGATGCGCCAGGAGGATGCCGAGGTCGAGCGCTTCCCAGGCGCTGCGCGGGCGGATCGCCACGCTGGCGTCAGTCAGGCGCATGGCGGCTCCGTCCGGCGAACAGGAAGTAGCTGCCGACCAGCAGCCAGAGGACCGCGCCGACCGCGTACTTCACCCGCGGCTCGAAATGACTGATGGAAGACCAATAGGCCTCGGTGAAGGCCGCCAGCAGCAACAGAACGATCACCCCGGCGATCAGTTGCACGCTGCGCCGGGCGGCCAGCCGCAGGGCTTCGCCGCGGGTCAGGCGACCTGGCGCGAGCAGCGCCCAGCCGAGCTTGAGGCCGGCGGCGCCGGCGAAGGTGATGGCGGTCAGTTCGAACGCGCCGTGGCCGATGACGAACGGCCAGAAGGTCTGCACGTAGCCGATCTGCGTCAGGTGGCCGGCCACCGAACCGATCATCAGGCCATTGAACAGCAGGAAGAACAGGCTGCCGAGTCCCAGCAGCACGCCGCTGGCGAAGGTCTGAAAGGCGATGCCGATGTTGTTCATGATGTAGAAGCCGAACATTTCCCAGTCGTCGCTGGTGTCGCGTGCCCCCAACGGACCCAGGCGGGTGGTTTCCGGGGCGTACATAGACTCCATCTCGCTGACCTTGTCCGGGCTGACCACGCTGTAGATCAGGTCGGGAAAGTGATAGACCAGCAGCCCCATGAGCAGGGCGCTGCCGTAGAACAGCAGGCTGGCCACGGCGATGCTGCGCCATTCCTCGCGGACCAGGCGCGGCAGGCCGGCGAGCAGGAAGCCGAGGATGCGGCTGCCGAGGTGGCTGCGGTGCCGGTAGAACTGCTGGTGGCCGCGCATCGCCAGTTGCTGCAACTGGTCGATCAGGTGACTGCTGTAGCCGCGCTCCTGGGCCAGCGCCAGTTGCTGGCAGAGGCGCCGGTAATCGGCGGCGAAGTCGTCGCTGGAGCCTTCCAGCTTCTTGCCTTTCTCGAGGAAGGCGAGGCGTTTGTCGAAGCGTTGCCAGGCGGCCTGGTGGCGCTGTTCGAAGAGGCTCTGTTTCATGCGCTCTCCTGGCGCAGGCCGAGAAAGCCGCGGGCGATGCCGTTGATCTCGGCCTGGGCGCGTACCGGCTCGACGCCCAGCGGTTCGGCGAGAATGCCTGCCAGTTCCTCGCGGCGTGCCGAGGAAAGCGCCGCGCCGCGTTCGGCGAAGCCGAGGAAAGCGCGCTGTTCTTCCAGGCTCATGGGGAAGGGCGGCAGTTGCGGCTCGACGTCAGGCAGGCTGGGCCGGCTCAGTTCGGGTTCGCGGTAGACCACCAGGGTGCCGGCGGCGATGTCGCCCAGGCGCTTGAAGGCCGGATGGTTCAGGCAACAGAGCAGACCGAGGGCGTAGCCGAAGGGCAGGATGTCGGCGAAGCGCAGCAGGTTGCGCAGCAGCGACGCGGCCCAGCCCACCGGAGTGCCGTCGTCGTGGACGACGCGCAGTCCCATCATCTGCTTGCCGGGCGAGCGGCCCTGGTTGAGCACCTCGAAGAGGACCATGTACCACCAGGTCATGACGAAGGTCAGCAGCAGGCCGAGGCCGGCGCCGAGCTTGCCGAGGAACGCCAGGCCGAGCATCAGCACCAGCATGATCAGGCCGCGGATGCAGAGGTCGATGGTATAGGCCAGGGCCCGGGGGACGACGCCGGCGGGACGCAGGAGCAGGTCGATGCCTTCCGGCGTTTCCACGTGGTAGTGGGTGTCGAGGACCTCGGCGCCTGGCCGGGGGGCGGGCGCGACGAGGCGGGCGGCTGCGTTCGGTGGCATCGGGGGGCCGTGTCGGGGAAAGTCAGATGCTAGCCAGCGTGGCGTTATCAGGCAACCGGGCCGCCGCGACGGCCCGGTCTGCACCTCAGTTGCTCAGCGGGCGAACGCCGAAGATGGTGCGGTAGAGAATACCCATGGAAACGACGAACAGCGGGCCGGTCCAGATCAGGCCGATGAACAGCGGGATCATGCTCACCAGCATCAGCAGGCTCAGCACCAGCAGCAGGCCGAACACCTTGAACCAGTGGCGGCTGATGGCCTTGCGCGAGGTTTCCAGGGCCTGCCAGGGCGTCAGGCTGCGCTCGGCCACCAGCGGCAGGGCGAGCATGTAGGCGACGCTCAGGTAGAGGCCGGGGATGATCAGCAGGAAGAAGCCGACGTAGACCATCAGCATCATCAGCAGGCCGGTGAGCAGCAGCGGCACCAGCATGCCGAAGTAGTTGAACATTTCGTTGAAGGTCGCCGGCTGGTCGGCGGCGCGGCGGATGCCGATCATGGTCAGGCCGGTGAAGAACGGGTAGCCCACCGCCGTGGCGACCAGGCTGGCGATCATCTGGCCGACCGCGAAGGCGATGGGATCGGCCTCGCTCATCAGGCCGATACCGCCGAAGAGCAGGGTGAGGATGAAGGTGATGGTCTGGATCACCACGCTGTAGACCACGAAGGCGCCGATCAGGATGCCTTTGACGCCCTTGATCTTGGCCCAGGCTTCGCTGATCACGTCGCCGATGCGGAAGTCGTAGTCGCCGATGACCGGCGGCACCGCCTGGGTCGGTTGCAGGGCGCTGGCGGGGGTAGCGTAGGGATTGCTGGTGTCGTTCATGGTGCTGTCCTTGTCAGTGAAACGGGCATCCGTGCGAGCGGAATGCTAGCGAGGGCGGAGGGGACAACGCAAGGTTCGGATGGCAGATATGCGCACTGACGCGCCCTGGCGGGATGTGCCTACGGCGCTTTCCGTGAGTTCGTTGGAAAACCTGGAAATCCCCGAAGTGGGTCGCGAGCTTCGCGGCAGTCACTGGTAGACTGCCCGGTGCCGCCAGAAAGGGAATGACCGTGAACGCGAGTATTTTTTGGTACGACTACGAAACCACCGGCATCGACCCCCGCCGCGACCGGCCGTTGCAGATCGCCGGGATCCGCACGGACGAGGCGCTGAACGAGATCGGCGAGCCGATGAACCTGTATTGCCGTCCCAGCGACGATATCCTGCCCCACCCTATGGCTTGCCTGATCACCGGCATCACTCCCCAGCGGCTGGCCGAGCGGGGGCTGTCCGAGGCCGACTTCATGACCCGGGTACACGCCCAGCTGGCGCAGCCGGCGACCTGCGTGGCCGGCTACAACTCCCTGCGCTTCGACGACGAAGTGACGCGCTACAGCCTGTACCGCAACTTCTTCGATCCCTACGCACGCGAGTGGCAAGGCGGCAATAGCCGCTGGGACCTGATCGACATGGTCCGTACCGCCTATGCCCTGCGCCCGGAGGGCATCCAGTGGCCGCAGCTGGACGGCCGGCTGTCGCTGAAGCTGGAAATGCTCACCGCGGCGAACGGCCTGGAGCATGGCCAGGCCCACGACGCGCTTTCCGATGTCCGCGCCACCATTGCCCTGGCCCGCCTGATCCGTCAGCGCCAGCCGCGCCTGTACGATTACCTCTACCAGTTGCGCAGCAAGCACAAGGTGCTCGACCAGGTGCGCCTGCTGCAGCCGCTGGTGCATGTCTCCGGACGCTTTTCCGCGGAGCGCCATTTCCTCTCGGTGGTCCTGCCGCTGGCCTGGCACCCGCGCAACCGCAATGCTCTGATCGTCTGCGACCTCTGCGCCGATCCCGCGCCGCTGCTGGAGTTGTCGGCCGAAGACTTGCGCAGGCGCCTGTATACCCGTCGCGACGAACTGGCCGAGGGCGAGTTGCCGGTGCCGCTGAAGCAGATCCAGGTCAACCGTTGCCCGGTGGTGGCGCCGCTGTCGGTATTGCGCGCCGAGGATCGCCAGCGAACCGGCATCGAACTCGAGGAGTGCCAGCGAAAAGCCGAGCTGTTGCGCCAGCATCAAACCGTCTGGGCGGACAAACTGACAGCGCTATATGGCGAAGAAAGTTTCTCCGCCAGCGACGACCCCGAGCAACAGTTGTATGACGGATTTATTGGTGATCGGGATCGACGCCTTTGTGAACAGCTGCGCCTTGCCGAACCGGAGCAATTGGCCAAAGAACAATGGCCCTTCGACGATGCCCGTTTGCAGGAGTTGTTCTTCCGCTATCGTGCGCGAAATTTCCCGGAAACTTTAAATGTGGACGAGCGCCAACAATGGGAAAGCTTCTGCCGCAATCGTTTGTCCCATGAAGAATACGGCGCACCGAATACTTTGCCGGCCTTCGAGGCGGCGCTGGAGGCTTGTCGGCAAGAGCAGGGCGGCACATTGCCGGCGGTACTTGCGGCCTGGCGCGATTACGCCGCGGAACTGCGTCAACGCTATTCGCTGGAGACTTGAGGACGCAGGCAGAGGAGTCGGTACGATCCGGCGGAAATGAAAAACGCCAGCACTGGGCTGGCGTTCTTCGTGGAACTGACTGGTTTAGCCGAGCAGGGTGGCCCAGCTCTCGACGGCCTCGGGGCCCCACTTGGCTTTCCACTCTTTCAAAGTCTTGTGGTTGCCGCCCTTGGTCTCGATGACTTCGCCGGTGTGCGGGTTCTTGTACTGCTTGACCTTGCGCGCGCGCTTGCCGGCAGGCGCCTTGGCGGTGCGGGTGCTCTTGCCGATCTTGGCGTCCGGATCGAGCAGGGAAATCACGTCACGCAGGGACTTCTGGTAAGTGCCCATCAGCGTGCGCAGCTTCTCTTCGAATTCCAGTTCTTTTTTCAGTTTGTCGTCTTGTTCCAGGGACTTCAGGCGCTCCTGAAGTTCCTTGATGGCTTCTTCCGTGGCGCGATATTCGTTGATCAGGGACATGTCAGGTACCTTGTCTGTGCTGAGTGGCGGTGGCGGGCATGTAAGTAGATTCAATAATAGTCAGGGCGAAACTGTAAGTAAACCGCGATGAAAACTTTTCTCGATGAAATTCAAAGTAATTAATTCCGCATCGGGATTGCCCTGTTGTGCGGGTTTATTCTCTCGCGCAACAGCCTGTCGAAAGGCCTTCGCCGAGGCTGAACTTTTCCCGCCATGCCGCTAGAATGGCGGCCTTTCGCGATGTTTCTGGAGTATACCCATGCGCACTTTTCGGCTGGTGATCGCCTGTCCCGACGGGGTCGGGATCGTTGCCAAGGTGAGTAACTTCCTGGCCACCTACAATGGCTGGATCACCGAAGCCAGCCATCATTCCGACAACGATAACGGCTGGTTCTTCATGCGCCACGAGATCCGTGCCGACTCTCTGCCGTTCGACCTGGATGGCTTCCGCCAGGCTTTCGCCCCGATCGCCCGCGAATTCTCCATGGAATGGCGGATCACCGATTCCGAGGTGAAGAAGCGCGTGGTGCTGATGGCCAGCAAGGAGTCCCATTGCCTGGCCGATCTGCTGCACCGCTGGCACAGCGGCGAACTGGACTGCGAGATTCCCTGCGTGATCGCCAACCACGACGACCTGCGCAGCATGGTCGAGTGGCACGGTATCCCGTATTTCCACGTTCCCGTCGATCCGCAGGACAAGCAGCCGGCTTTCGATGAAGTTTCCCGGCTGATCGACGAACATGGCGCCGACTGCATCGTCCTGGCTCGCTACATGCAGATCCTGCCGCCGGACCTGTGCCGCAAGTACGCCCACCAGGTGATCAACATCCACCACAGCTTCCTGCCGTCCTTCATCGGCGCCAAGCCGTATCACCAGGCGTCGAAGCGCGGGGTCAAGCTGATCGGCGCGACCAGCCATTACGTGACCGAGGAACTGGATGCCGGTCCGATCATCGAGCAGGACGTGGTGCGGGTCACTCACCGCGACAACGTCGAAGACATGGTGCGGCTGGGCAAGGATGTGGAAAAACTGGTGCTCGCGCGCGGACTGCGCTATCACCTGGAAGACCGCGTACTGGTACACGGCAACAAGACGGTGGTGTTCGACTGAGCCGGCTCCCCTGGAATGCCGGCCAGGGCCGGCACCCGGAGGAACGAACATGAGCGATCCCAGGTCGGCGGGCACCGCCAGCCCGCCACCGACCCTCGGCGAGGGTTGCACAAGCCGTTACGACATCGACGCCCTCGGCGACGAGGACGGAACCGAGTTTCCCGGCGCGGCCGAACTCTGGCGGCGTATCCAGGAGAGCGCCAGCGAGACGGGCGAGGCTGACGCCGAGGATACGCTCAGGAAGAAGCCTCGCGACTGCTGATCAGCTTCTTCAGCAGCGGGCGTCCGGCGAGCACTGCGAACACCGGGCCGCCGGCGACGAGGTAGAAATAGAAGGTCACCGCTCGCCAGATGACGATGGCCGCCGCCGCCGTCGACTTGCCGATCATGGGGGCCAGCAGGGCCGCCGAGGTCAGCTCGGTGCCGCCGGCGCCGCCGGGGATCAGCGAGAGCTGTCCGGCGCTGAGCGAGACCATCTGGATCAGGAAGGTCCAGGCCCACTGGATATCCACTCCCAGGCCGCGCAGGGTCAGATCGAGCACGCTGAAGCGCAGTAGCCAGTGCGTACTGCTGAGAAGGAAGACCGCCAGCAGGCGTCGTTTCGGCAGGCGCAGGCTGTCGTGCAGGGCAATGCGGAAATGCAGGATCTTGCGGCCCCAGTGCAGGCGCTTGCGCGATGACACGCCGAGCCGCGCCAGAACCCGCCCGTTGAAGCGGATCACCTGGTGCAGGTAGCGGATCAGCATTACCGCGCCGACGAACAGGCCGACCAGGAATACCGCGCTGAAGATCAGGCTCGATTCCATGTTCGGGCTCAGCGAATGGCTGAGGGCATAGATCAGGATCGCGCCGAGGGCGCAGAGGAAGAACGTCAGGTCGGCCAACTGGTCGACCGCGAACACCGCGCTGGTCTGTGCCGGGCGCAGGCCGCGCCGGGCCAGCAGCGCCATCAGGGTCAACGGCCCGCCGCTGCCGCCCGGAGTGGCGCAGAAAGCGAATTCGCTGGCCATGATGATGCCGACGCTCTGCAACTGCCCGAGCTTGCCGGCGCGCCCGGCGAGCAGCAGCCGCAGGCGCAGGCCGTTGATGAACCAGCAGACCACGATCATGCCGAACATCAGCAGCAGGCTGTCCAGCGGGAAGGCGCGCAAGCGCGAGAACATGTCGCTGCCGCCGAGCACCAGCGGAATCAGCGAGGCACCGATCAAACCGAACAGCAGTAACCAGCCTCGACTCATGCCGCGTGGTCCAGGGCGAGGCGGCGCTCCAGCCAGTCGATCTTGGTCAGCGGCTGGCGCCCCTCGGACAGCAGGGTGCGCAGGGTACGCAGCCAGTATTCGCGGGAAAAGCGATGGCGCATGTCGACCGGATGGAGTCCGAGGCGGATCACCGGCGCTGCGCGCCAGGCCCGCCGGCGCTGCTCGCTGAGCGCCCAGGAGAGGCCGCGACGCCAGGCACTGCGCGCGCTCCAGACCAGACCGGGGGCCTCGATCGGTTGCAGGTGGGGAAGCCGATACAGGTTGGACGGGTCGCTGGTGTAGCGCAGTCCGCTCTCGCCGAGCGCCTGGCGGGTGCCGGCGCTCATCAGCCAGGCCGGCGCGACGAAACCGTGCAGCGGCCATCCGCGGCGGCGGAACAGTTCGATGCCGGCGGCCAGGCGGGCCTTGGCCTCGGCGTGGTCGAGGGCATAGAACTCTCCCTCCCAGGTGTAGATGCGACGCATGAAGTATTGCCCTGGAGTACGCGGTGGTGGGGCGTCATCGTAGTGATAGAAGCCGTGGAGAGCCAGTTCGTCACCCCGGGCCACCCGCCGCGAGAGCAGTTCGCAGAACTTTTCGTCGGCTTCCAACGGGTTGCGATGGTGGAAATCGGGCACTACCAGCCAGGTCATGGGGACCTGGCCGAGCGCGTCCACGGCCTCGACGAAGGGCCGGTAGTCCGGCCAGGTTTCTGGGGCCACGTCGTGCAACACCAGCAGCAGGCTGCGTTCAGCCATAGCGCGGGAACCTCGCCTCGCTGTCGCCGAGTACCGCGTGGTAGTGCAGGAGCAGGCCGGCGACCACTGCGTCCCAGGCATGCTGGCGCTCGACGTGACGGCGGGCGCGCTGGCCGCGCAGCTCGACGTCGTGGCTGAACAGTTCGCGCACCGCGCAGGCCATGGCGTCGCCGTTGTTCGGTGCGCAGAGCACGCCGCAACGCTCCGGGACTATTTCCGCCAGTGCCCCGGCGCGCACCGCCACCACCGGAATACCGCTGGCCATCGCTTCGAGTGCGACCAGGCCGAAGGTCTCCTGGTCACCGGCGTGCAGCAGCGCGTCGCTGCTCGCCAGCAGGCGGGCGACTTCGCGGCTGTCGCAGAAATGGTCGACCACGCTGGTGTTGCGCGGTACTCGGGTCGGCATGTTGGAACCCACCAGCAACAGGTGATAGCCGTCGCCGAGGCGCTGGATGGCGTCGAGCAGTACCGGCAGGTTCTTTTCCCGCGAACCGCGCCCGGCGAACACCAGCAGGCGGGTTTCCTCGTCCAGGCCGAGTTCCTGGCGCAGCCCCGGATCGCGGTTGCTCGGATGGAAGGTGACCAGGTCGACGCCCAGCGGTTGTACATGCACGTCGGCGACGCCCAGGCGCATCAGCTTTTCCGCCATTACCCGGCTGGGGGCCAGGACCCGGTCGAAGTGGCCGTACAGCTTGCTGACGTAGTTGTCCGCGTTGGTGCCGAGCCAGGCGCCCATGCGATTGCTCACCAGCAGCGGCAGGTCGGAGTGGTAGAAGCCGATCACCGGCACGTCCAGCCGACGTCGCGCGTCGAGCGCCGCCCAGGCGGTGAGGTACGGGTCGCCGACCTCGATCAGGTCCGGTTGCAGATTGCGCAGCACCTTGCGCCAGGGGCCGCGACGGAGAGGGAAGCGGTAGCCATTGCCGAATGGCAGCGGCGGAGCCGGCACCTCGTGGATGCCGTTCGCCTGGCGATAGCCGGCGCCGGGAACCAGCACGCTGTGGCGAATGCCGGGATAGTGCCAGAGATGGCGATGCTTGGCTTCGAGATAGGTGCGTACCCCCCCGCTGGCAGGCGCGTAGAACATGGTCATATCGGCGATGTGCACGATGGGCCTTCCTCCGTTGAGCTTGTTCCTTCTGCCACTCAGTGGACCACCGGCGCCGGCAGTCGTTCGAACGGTGTGCGGGAGCCATGGGTAGCTTCAAGTCTAGGAAAGAAAGCGCGAGCCGGCGCGTTCGGGGCAGCCAGCGCGGGAATAGGTCGCAGAGGGAGCGGGCGGAGAGGAAGGCATGCCTCGGGAGGCATCCTGGCAGGATAAGGGTGAACAACGCCGTTGGCGTTGTTCACCCTACGAATGGCCGGGGGTAGGGCGGATAGCCGCGGCGCGATTATCCGCCGGTTCGGCTACGGCTCGGGCAGTGCTCAGATCTTGAAGCTGTCCACCAGCTGGCGCAGGCGCCCGGCCTGGGTTTCCAGCTCGCCGCAGGCGCGCAGGGTGGCCTGGAGGTTCTCCACGCCTTCCTGGTTGAGGGTGTTGATCTCGGTGATGTCCATGTTCAGCGAATCGACCACCGCGGTCTGCTCCTCGGTGGCGGTGGCCACCGACTGGTTCATCCCGTCGATCTCGCCGATCCGCCGGGTCACGCTGCTCAGGCTTTCGCCGGCACGGTTGGCGATCTCCACGCTCTCCAGGCTGTAACGCTGGCTCTCGGTCATGGTGGCCACCGCCTCGCGGGCGCCGACTTGCAGCTCTTCGATCATCTTCTGGATCTGCTGGGCCGATTCCTGGGCGCGATGGGCCAGGTTGCGCACCTCGTCGGCGACCACCGCGAAGCCGCGCCCGGCCTCGCCGGCGCGGGCGGCTTCGATGGCGGCGTTGAGGGCGAGCAGGTTGGTCTGCTCGGAGATGCCCTTGATCACTTCGAGGATCTGGCCGATGTTCACCGTGCGGCTGTTGAGGGCCTCGATGTTGGCGCAGGAGGCGCTGATCTTCTCGGAAAGCTCGTTCATCGCGCGGATGGTCTGCTCGACCACCTGCTTGCCGTCTTCGGCCTGGTGGTTGGCGTCGGACGCATGGTGCGAGGCATCGGCGGCGTTGCGGGCGATTTCCTGGGCGGCGGCGCCGAGTTCGTTGATCGCCGCGGCGACGCTGTTGGTGCGGTTGGACTGCTCGTCGGAGTTGGCCATCGAGGAGTTCGAGGCGTTCACCACCAGTTGCGCCACGTCGTGCAGTTGACGGGCGGTGCCGGCGACCTCGCGGATCGATTCGTGGATACGCTCGACGAAGCGGTTGAAGGCATTGGCCAACGTACCGAATTCATCGTTGCTGGTGACCTTCAGGCGCTTGGTCAGGTCGCCCTCGCCCTGAGCGATGTCCTGCATGGCGCGGCCCATGTCGGTGAGCGGTTGCATCAGTACGCGGATCAGCATGCCGAGGAGAAGCATGATGCCGACCACCGCGATCAGCGTGGCGACGATCGCCGAAGTGCGGAATTCGCTGAGCATCGAATAGGCGGTGTCGCGGTCGAGGACCAGGGCGACGTACCAGGTCACGCCGGGCAGTCCCTTCACCGGGGTGAAGGAAACGAACTGGCTGCGGCCGTCGAGTTCCACCTCGTGAACCCCGGGGTCGATGTTCGGTGCGCCCTTGGGATAGGCTTCGGCGAGGGTCTTCAGGACCAGCCCGGAGTCGGGGTGGAGGAGGATCTTGCCGGCGTCGCTGACCAGGAAGGCGTAGCCGGCACCGTCGAACTTCAGGGAATTGAGGATCGCGGTCAGGGTCTCCAGCTTCATGTCGCCGGCGGCGACGCCCAGCAGTTGACCGGCGTGCCGCACCGGCAGCGACATGGCGAGGATCTGCTCGCCGGTGCCGGCATCGACGAAGGGTTCGGTGACGATAAGCCGGTCGGCCGCCAGCGCGTCCTTGTACCAGGCGCGGGTACGTGGGTCGTAACCTTCCGGCATGGCGTCGTAGGGGCGCATGATGAAGGCGCCGCTGGCCGCCTCGCCAAGATAGACCGACGCGAAATTGCGGCTGAAGACGGGCTGTTCCAGTTGTCTTGCGATATTCGCCTCGTCGGGCTGGTCGAGCAGCGCCAGTTGCGAGGCCAGGCCTTCCACCAGGTGCATGCGGCCTTCCAGCCAGCTCTGGATGTTGCTGGCGGTCAGGGTGCCGATTTCCCCGAGGTAGTTTTCCGTGTCCGTGCGCACGGCCTCGCGCTGTCGGTAATCGTTGTAGAGGATGAAGCAGGTGAAGGCGAAAACCACCACCAATGCGGCGGCGAGAAGGATTTTCTTGGCAAACGACAGCGAGCGAAGCATGAGCGATGCGTCCTGGCAAAAGCCTCAAGAAGGGCGGGGAGCCCAGGCCACCAGGTAGGGAGCTTGCGGGGGAAAGCCATGATCCAGCGCCTGAACGGCCGGCTTTGTAGCACAGTGCCAGCATAAAGGCAAAATAGTGGCGCCATGAAAATGGCGCCACTGGAGGGAAATCGCTCTGGAAGAGGACGTCAGTCCGGAGCCAGTCCGCCGACTTTGGTGCCGACGCCGTCGAAGAAGGCTTTCAGACCGCCGACGATACCGCTGTCCGTGGGACTCAATACGGCAATCAGAGCCACCGCGATCAAACCGGCGATAACCGCGTATTCGATGGCGTTTGCCCCTTCTTCGTCCGCCAGGAATGCGCGAACTTTGCAATACACGAACAGGGTCAGGTTCTTCATTCTTGTTTGCTCCTCGAACGCGGCAATCACCGAGACAGAGCCCTGCCTCCACGCTGAGGCTAGGCCGATGATGGCGTTTTGCAACAACTAAATGGCATTAGTAGGAGTGGATTAGTCGCAAGGTTATATGGCGGGTTACAAGGCTTGGACTACATCTAATGACAAATTGACATTGATTATCCCGAGTCTAGATTCAGACCTATCGTCGCAAGTTCGAAGTTATGAACTTTGGTTCTTGAATAACGACTGTCGCCAGTCGATAACCCCAATGTACCTGCCATGGAAAGCCAGTCCCGGAGTATGGCCATGACACGGACAGCGAGACGCCCGTTTTTCTTTTCCGATCATCGGCGATCGCCGGTGATTTTCCGTTCATCGACCTGTCCGGACGCATAGCAGGGGTCTGCCCATGAATAGCAAGGTGCTGATGGCCCTGGCCGGCCTGCTGCTGCTCGGTGCGGTGCTGCTCGGATACCTCGGCGTATCCATCGGCCGCGCGCCATCGAACGCGCATGCTCCATCCGTGGCGCCGGCTTCGGCGGCGGTGGACGCTTCGCTGGAAAAGCTCGAACGCAAGCCGGTGCTGGTGGCCAGTCGCGATCTCCCGGCGCTGGCGGTGATCGGCAAGGACGACCTGAGCGTCGAGCTGTTGCGGACCGCACCGGTCGGTAGCTACGACAGGCCCGAGGCGTTGCTCGGCAAGCGGGTCTGGGTCGCGGTGCCGGCCGGCAGCATTCTTTCCGCCGCGACCCTAGAACCCGGCGGTCCGCTGGCCCGGACCATCCGTCCGGACGAGCGGGCGATGGCGATCGCTGTGGACGAAGTGGTCGGCGGCGGCGGCTTCGTCCTGCCCGGCGACTATGTCGACGTGATGCTCTTCGTGCGTGACGAGCGGGACGGCGAATCGACCCCGCTGGCGCAACTGGTGTTGCCCGGCGTCCGGGTACTGACCTACGGCGAGCGGATCGCCGTGGGCAGCGATGGGCAGGACCGCTCGAACCAGGAAAAGGACCCGCGTCCGCCGCGTACCGCGGTGCTGGCGGTACCGGAGGACGGCGTGCCGCGGCTGATGCTGGCGAGCCAGGCCGGTTCGCTGCGCCTGGCCATCCGCAGCAAGGACGAAGAACTCTACCGCAGGGAGCAGGAAGGCGCGCTGCTGCAAGCGTCGCTGGGCGCGCCGAGCGCGGCGCTGAGCCTCGACCAACTGCTGGAGCGCCGCAAACCGACGGCGCCGAGCGTGCGCAGCGCGGCTCCGCGCGTGCCGGTGGCCAACGGGGTCACGGTCTACCGTGGCAGCGCCATGACCCATGAAGCGCCTTGAGGGGAGCCGGCATATGCATCGGAGCACCGGGATAGGCGTGTCGCGCTGGCTGGGAGGGCTGCTGGGGGTGGCGTTGGCGCTGCCGGCACTGGCTTTGCCGCAGGGCTGCATCGAGTTGCTGGCGCAGGCGCCGCGGGTCGACGTCGTCCAGGGACAACAGCGTGACCTGCGCCTGGCGGTGCCGATCGAACGGCTGGCCATCGGCGATCCGAAGATCGCCGACGTACAGTTGCTGGATCGTCGCGGCTTCCTGGTCACCGGCAAGGAACAGGGCTCCACCAGCCTGCTGATCTGGACCGGCTGCAGTCCCGAGCCGTTGCGCAGCCTGGTGGAGGTCGAGGGACGCGGTAGCGTCGATACCCGCGGTGCTCCAGCGTTCACCGCCGGCGCCGCGGAGGAGCTACCGAACCAGGTGCAGACCGATATCCGCTTCGTCGAGGTCAGCCGCAGCAAGCTGAAGCAGGCCAGCACCTCGTTCGTCCGGCGCGGCGGCAACCTCTGGGTGCTCGGTGCGCCAGGCAGCCTCGGCGACATCAAGGTCAATGCCGACGGCAGCGGCCTGGGCGGCACCTTCGGCACCGGCAGCTCGGGATTCAACCTGATCTTCGGCGGCGGCAAGTGGTTGAGCTTCATGAATGCCCTGGAGGGCAGCGGCTTCGCCTATACCCTGGCGCGCCCGAGCCTGGTGGCGATGAGCGGGCAGAGCGCGTCGTTCCTCGCCGGCGGCGAGTTTCCGATCCCGGTGCCGAACGGCACCAACGACAACGTCACCATCGAATACAAGGAGTTCGGCATCCGCCTGACCCTCACCCCGACGGTGATGAACAACCGCCGCATCGCTCTCAAGGTGGCGCCGGAGGTCAGCGAACTGGACTACAGCGCCGGCATCCAGAGCGGCGGGGTGGCGGTACCGGCACTGCGCGTCCGGCGCACCGACACCAGCGTGATGCTGGCCGATGGCGAGAGTTTCGTGATCAGCGGGCTGACCAGCAGCAACTCGGTGAGCAACGTCGACAAGTTTCCCTGGCTGGGCGACATCCCGATCCTCGGTGCGTTCTTCCGCTCGACCAAGCTGGACAAGGACGACCGCGAGCTGCTGATGATCGTCACCCCGCACCTGGTCCAGCCGCTGGCCGCCGACGCACAGTTGCCGGACCTGCCCGGCGAGGGCTTGCGGCACTACGATCCGGGGTTCTCGCGCCTGTACTTCCTCGAGCGCGGCGAGTACGACGGCCAGCAGAACGACACCGGCCTGTCGGATTAGGAGGCGCGCATGAACCAGAACTTCGTGGCGCTGACCCAGCATCCCGGCGAACTCGACTGGTTGCAGAACAGCCTGGCGTCCGCCGGCCAGGTGGTACCGGCAGGCAGCGCCAGCCTGGAGGAGTTGCTGGCGCTGCTCGACGTCACCGCCGCCGGGGTGCTGTTCATCAGCCTCGGCAAGAGCAACCTGGTGTCCCAGGGCGCGCTGGTCGAGGGATTGGTATCGGCGCGGCCGATGCTCTCGGTGGTGGCCATCGGCGACGGCCTGGACAACCAGTTGGTGCTGGCGGCGATGCGCGCCGGCGCGCGCGACTTCATCACCTACGGCGCCCGCGCCAGCGAGCTGACCGGGCTGATCCGGCGCCTCGGCGGACGCCTGCCCAGCGTGCCGGTGAGCGCGGCGCGCCAGGGCGAGCTGCTGACCCTGGTCAGCGCCCGACCGGACGCCGACGGCGCCTTCGTCGCCTTGCACCTGGCCAAGGCGTTGCAGGAGCAGACGCCGAACCAGGTCCTGCTGCTGGACGTCGGCCAGCCCACCGGCGAGGCGCTGGCGATCCTCGGCCTGGACTCGGCCTTCACCTTCAGCGATGCCTTGCGCAACCTGCGGCGCCTCGACCAGACCCTGATCGACAGCGCCTTCACCCGCCTCGACAGCGGCCTGCGGATACTCAGCCTGACCGACGAGCCCGGCGTGCTGGAGCGAGTCACCACCGCCGAACTCTATCTGTTGCTGGGCAACCTGCGCGGGGCGTTCAGCCATGTGGTGGTCAACCTCACCGGGCTGCCCGAGGGCGAGCTGAGCAACCAGTTGCTGGTGCAGGCCAACCGCGTGCTGTGGATGGTCGACCAGAGCGTGCCGTCCTGCAAGAAGGGCCTGGAGCGCCTGCGCCGCCTGCGCGAGCGCAACCTGCCGTTGCCCTCCATCGAGTTGCTGATCGAGCGCTACCTGCCCAATGTGGCGCCGGACCAGCAGGCCCTCAGCCGGATGTTCGACCTCGATCTGTTCGGTGTCCTGCCGTTGTCCCCGGAATCGCGCCTGCGCGCGAAGAACCTCGGCAAGAGCCTGTTCGAGGTGGCGCCGCGCGACCCATTGGCGGCCAAGCTGCGGCAACTGGCGGACAGCCTGTGCGTGACACGCGGCGAGCGCCGTTCGCTGCTGTCCTGGCTCGGCCGGGCCAAGGCGGCGCTGCTATGAGCACGGGATTCGGCGCGCGTCCTGACGGCGGTGCCTTCCACTACCGCCAGGAGCAGGACATCCAGGCGCTGAAGCTGCGCCTGCACCGCTACATCATCGACGAGATCGACGAAGACGGCATGAACCTGCTGGAGGGCGCGCGCTCCGCCGTGGTCCAGTACGTCTCGGAAAAGGTCTGCGAATACGGCTCGCGCCATCAACTGGCGATCTCCCGCTACGAACTGGACCGCCTGGCCGAAGAGGTGGTCGACGAACTCACCGGCTTCGGCCCGCTGGAGATCCTCCTGCGCGATCCCGGCGTCTCGGAAATCCTCGTCAACGGACCGGGCCGGGTGTTCGTCGAGCGGGAAGGGCGGCTCTACCAGAGCGACCTGCGCTTCATCGACGACCACCATGTGCTGCGGGTGATCCAGCGTATCCTCGCGCCCCTCGGCCGACGCCTGGACGAGTCCAGCCCGATGGTCGACGCGCGCCTGCCGGACGGCAGCCGGGTCAACGCGATCATTCCCCCGGTGGCGCTGGACGGGCCGTGCATCTCGATCCGCAAGTTCAGCCAGGAGCTGCTGCGCAGTGCCGACCTGCTGGCCTACCAGAGCGTCGACGAAGCCTTGCTCGAGTTCCTCCGCCAGGCGGTCTCGCGCCGCTGCAACATCCTCATCAGCGGCGGCACCGGCACCGGCAAGACCACCTTGCTCAACGTCATCAGCGGCTTCATCGACGAACGCGAGCGGATCGTCACCATCGAGGACACCGCCGAGCTGCAACTCGGCCACGACCACGTGGTGCGCCTGGAGACCCGTCCGCCGAACGCCGAGGGCTACGGCGAGGTGACCGCCCGCGACCTGATCCGCAACGCCCTGCGGATGCGCCCGGACCGGATCATCCTCGGCGAGATCCGCGGCGTCGAGGTGCTCGACGTGCTGCAGGCGATGAACACCGGCCACGACGGCTCGATGAGCACGGTGCACGCCAACTCGGCGATGGATTCGCTGCTGCGCATGGAGATGCTGGTCGGCCTGACCGGCAACAGGCTGCCGGAGCAGACCTTGCGCCTGATGATCTGCGCCGCGCTGGACGTGGTGGTGCAGATCACCCGCCTGGCCAGCGGTCGGCGTTGCATCAGCGAAGTGCTGGAGGTGCTGGAGGTGCGCGACGGCGTGTACGTCACCAATACCCTGTTCAGTCTCGACCGGCGCGGTAGCGGGCAGTTCGTCCGCCAGGCCGCGCCGGTCGGGCAGAAATTCCGCCAGGCGCTGCTGTGAACGGCGCGCAACTGCTGGTGCTGTTCAGCGGCGTGCTGGCTTTCGCCGCGCTGGCCCTGGCGTTCATGGGCTGGCGCGCCGGGCGCAACGAACTGGTGGTTGAACGGCTGCTGGGACGCCAGGAGGCGGTCGCGGTGCGGCCGCGCAGCAGTCACTGGCTGGCTCGCCAGATGCGTCGCGCCGGTATCCAGCGCCCGCGCCCGTGGTTGTTCGGGGCGGCAGTGCTCGCGCTGCTGCTGGTCTGGAGCGGATTGCGCCTGTTCGGCATCGTCGGTGCGCTAGGCGGCCTGCTACTGGCGGCGCTGTCCTGCCGCGTCGCCCTGGGCATGCTCTACCAGCGCCGCCTGAAGCGAATGATCCGGCAGATGCCGCGCTTCCTCGACCAGGTGGTGCGCAGTCTGCACGCCGGGCGCACGCTGGGCGACGCGCTGATGCAGGCGGTGGAGAACGCCGAGGAGCCGCTGCGCGACATCTTCACCCTGGCACGCAACCACGTGCTTCTCGGCATCCACCTGCCGGAGGCGTTGCAGGAAGTCGCCGAACTCTACGAGGTGGAGGAACTGCGCATCCTCGCCCTGGGTGTCTCGGTCAACCACCGTTATGGCGGCAATACCAGCGACCTACTGGACAGCATCGTCAAGCTCATCCACGAGCGCGAGAAGCTCAGCCGGCAGTTGCACGCGATGACCGGCGAGACACGGATCAGCGCCTATGTCCTGGCCGGCGTGCCGAGCGCCCTGGGCGGCTACATCCTGGCGAGCAACCCGGGCTATCTGCTGAACATGTGGGCCGACGGCACCGGGCGTTTCCTGCTGCTGGCCTCGCTCGGGCTGCAACTGCTCGGCTGCTATGCGCTGTGGCGCATGCTCAAGAGCGTCTAGGAGGTGGCCATGCAGGCACAGTGGCTGATTTTCGCGGCGCTCCTGATGGCGGTCGGCGGTGCCTTGTTGCTGTTGCTCCAGGCGCGCAACGGCAGCCGCGAGCAGCGCCTGATCGAGAGGCGCCTGGGAGCGCTGGCCAACCCTGGCGGCTCGACCAGGTGGCTGGCCGGCATGACCGAGCGGATGGACGACAGCTTCTGGGTGCGGCGCCTGCAACTGATGGACAGCGAGGCCCGCCAGTTGCTGCAACAGGCCGGCTGGCACGAGAGTCGCTACCGGACCCTGTACCTGATCTCGGTGTTTCTCACGCCGCTGCTGTTCGTTCTCCTGGTCTTGCTGGTCAAGCTGCTGCGCGCCGAGAGCGAGGCGTCCTACGCGGTGCCGCTGCTGTTCGCCGCCGGCATCGGTTTCCTCCTGCCCAAGCAGGTGCTCAAGCACTTCGCCAAGGCGCGCCGGGCGCTGATCGCCGACGAGATGATCCTGTTCGTGCAACTGATCCGCATCCTCTTCGATGCCGGTCTGACCGTGGAGCAGACGCTGCGCGTGGTCTGCCTGGAAGGCCGCGGGATCACCCCGCAACTGGCCCGCGAGCTGGACCTGGCGCTGACCCGTGCCGACAACGGCATCGACCTGGCGGAAGAGCTGGAGGCGCTTGCCCGGCGCCTGCAGGTGGACCCGCTGAACGACTGCTGCGGCGTGCTACGGCAGATGTTGCGCCAGGGCGGCAGTGCGCGCAGCACCCTGCTGACGCTCAAGCAACTGTTCGAAGACCGGCGCCTGACCACCTTGCAGGAACGCATCGGCAAGCTGTCGGCGAAGATGAGCCTGGTGATGATGGTGCTGCTGTTCCCGGCGCTGCTGATCGTCCTCGCCGGTCCGGGCGTCATCGCCATCACCAAGGCCTTGGGAGGACTGGGATGAAAGCACTGATCGGCATCGGCCTGTGCGCCGCCCTGCTCGGCGGTTGCGCCGCGCTGCCGGGGCGGGACGGCCCACGGGAGTGTTCGCAGCAGCTCGGCCAGGAGCAGGAACTGCAGATGAACATGGTCCGCGACATGATCCGCGAGGGCCGCCTGCATGCGGCCCTGGCCAACCTGGAAAGCATGCCGCCGGGGTTGCTCGACGTGCGCGAGGAAAGGGCGCTGATCCTGCGCCGGATCGGCGACTCGCGGGCCAGGGCCGAGTACCAGGCCCTGCTGGAAACCTGCAAGGCACCCGAGGCGCACCACGGCCTCGGCCTGCTCGCCCTGCGCAGTGGCGACAGCGCCCGGGCGGTCCTCGAGCTGCGCGAGGCGGCGCGCCTGCGGCCGACCGAGAGCCGCTTCCGCAACGACCTGGGGGTCGCCCTGCTCAAGCGCGGCGACCGTGTCGGCGCGCGCTTCGAATTCATCACTGCGCTGGAGTTGCAGCAGGGCGGCAAGCTACCGGCGACCAACCTGCTCGGCCTGCTGTACCTGCAAGGCGACCGGGAAGATGCGCAGCGCCTGATCGAGCGTTTGCAGCTGGATGCCCGGGACATCCGCGCGGCCGAGGCGCGGGCGCGCAGTTGGGGTGCCGTACCGACACCTGGCGCGGCGCCGGCAAGCGACGACCCGCTGGCGGAACTGCCGGCGGAGGCGAATATGCATACCGCGATGGCCAACGAGGCGCCCTGAGCCGGCGCCGGAGAGGTGACCCATGCACGAGCGAATCCTGTTCGGCGTCTTGCTGCTCCTGTCCGGCACGGCCTGGGCCGCGGACACGCCGGTGGTCCGTCCCGCCGCGCCAGCGACGGCCGAACCGCAGACCGCCACCCGCGCCTGGCTGGCCATCCAGGCGAGCGGCCGGGCCGCCAGCCCGGTTCGGCAAAGCGCGACCGCCGCCGAGCGCCAGCGTGCCTACCAGCGCTACCTGAAAAGCTATGAGCACGAGATTCCCGAGTACCTGCTGGAAGATCGCGGCTTCGGCGAGAGCAAGAACTGACGGTTCCTGGCGGAGGGGCAGGGCATGAACGGATGGCCTGCAAGACAGCGCGGGGCGATCGGCATCCTGGCGGCGACCACCCTGCTGCTGGCCTTGATCTGCCTGTTGCTGGTGGTGGATACCGGGCGGCTCTACCTGGAGCAGCGCAACCTGCAGCGAGTGGCGGACGTGGCGGCGCTGGAGAGTGCCTCCCAGGGAGCCTTGTGCGGCGACCAGAGTTCTGCCCAGGCGACGTCTTTCGCCAAGGCCAGCGCGATGCTCAACGGGTTCGATGCGGACGCCGCCGGCTCCAGCCTGTCGGCGGAGGTCGGCGGCGTGCTGAGTGCCGGCGGCCTGCGCAGTTTCATAGCCAGCGCGTCGAACGCGGCTGCCGCCAACGAGGCGGTGCATGTCGAGGTGACCAAGAGCGTTCCCGGCAGCCTGGTCGCCAACCTCGGGGGACTGTTCGGCGGCGGCAATGCCAACGTCGATCTCCGCGCAGAGGCCGTGGCGCGACGCCTTCCGAACGCCACGATTTCCGCAGGCACGGGGCTGGCCAGCGTGAACAGTGGCCAATCGGCGTTGCTCAACCCCATCCTGAGCGGATTGCTGGGCACCCAGATCGATCTCTCGGCGGCGGCCTACAACGGTATCGCCGACGCGAAGCTCAGTGTGCTGGACATTCTCGGCGCGGATGGAATGGGCTTGATCGGGGTCGATACCAGCCTGGGGACCATCGAACAGTTGTTGAATACCAACGTCGGCTTGCAGCAGGTACTCGCCGCCAGCGTGAACGTCCTGGCGAAGAACGGCGTAGCCTCGGTCGAGGCCCTGAGAACGCAATTGGTGGGGGTAAAGTCGGCCACGTTGAAACTGGGAGACTTGCTGGGGCTGAGCGCCGGCGAGGTGAACAGCATGTCGCAGCTGGATACGGCGATCAATGCGCTGGATCTCATCATGGCGGTTGCCCAGGTCGCCAACAAGAATTCCGCGGTCGCCGTGAACCTGGGCATCCCCGGATTGGCCAATGCACGGCTCACGGTCGTAGAGCCGAAGAGGATCGTCTCCGGGCCGCCAGGGCAGGATGAGAGCGGTGCCTGGCGCACGGAGGTGCGCCAGTCCCAGGTACGACTTACGGCGGACATCGATTCCGGGTTCCTGTCCATTCTCGCCACCACGAAACTGCAACTGGCCATCGAAGGCGCGTCGGGAGCCGTCTGGCTGAAAAGCATGGCCTGTACCCGCCCGGATACCGCGTTGGACTTCGGTTGGAGAAGCAGCGGAGCGACGATAAAGATCGGCAGTCCGGCCAACATCGATCAGGTCGGCTCGATTCTGGTGCTTGGCGGCTTGGTGCGATTGGATCTCAAGCTCGATACCTCGATCGCCGGCAGCTCGGGCGATACGCGATTCAACGTGAAAGCCGACGGTTCCGATCTCGTCCAGAGCCGCAGGTTGCCGGAAAGCGGCTTTCTCGCCAGTACCCTGAAAACCAGCATCAACGT
Source organism: Pseudomonas sp. 2VD (assembly GCF_005503585.1). Classification (NCBI taxonomy): domain Bacteria; kingdom Pseudomonadati; phylum Pseudomonadota; class Gammaproteobacteria; order Pseudomonadales; family Pseudomonadaceae; genus Pseudomonas; species Pseudomonas sp. 2VD. Next base: position 18,070 of record NZ_SCND01000009.1, on the reverse strand, counting down.
CAACCCCGTGGTGCTCGGACTGTGCTTGCCTTTGCTGTGCGGCTCGACGGCGCTCACCGACCTCATCGTGAATTCCGTGGTGGCACCTCTGGTCGATGGGCTGCTGACGCCGATCCTGAATCTGGTCCTGCCCTTGCTGGGGGTACAACTTGGATACATCGACGCGGAGATTCTGAAGGTCGATGTCGGCAGGGCGGAACTGCTGATCTAGCAGGTCCGCCGGGCCATCGCGCCTGTCAGTGCACCACCGCTCCGCTGCCCTGCTGCATCGCCGCAGGCGACAGGGCCAGCGCCAGCTGTGTGCGGTTGTGCATATGCATCAGGCGCAGCACCTGGGAGACGTACAGCTTCACCGTGTTCTCGGTGATGCCCAGTTCGTAGGCGATCTGGTAGTTGGTCAGGCCCTTGCTCACCAGCCGCGCCACCGCCTGCTGGCGGGGCGACAGCTTGCCGAACAGCGGATTGCTCGGGGACACCTGGCTTTCCGCGACCGACGCCGGCGGCGCGGACGGCTGGCTGTCTTCGCTCTTGAGGGCACTCGGCTGGCTGTTGCCGTGTACCTCGTACTTGATCTTGTGGATGTCGCGGTAGATCGAGTTCAGCGATTCGGCGAGGTATTCCAGGCGCTGGTTGACGTGGCTCAGGCTCAACTGGCTGCGGACGCGCTCGTGCAGGCGGTTCTCCAGGCGTTCGAGGCCATGCAGCAGTTCCTGCGGCGCCACCGGTTTCTGGTAGTAGTCGGCGGCGCCGACCCGCATGGCCTCGATCACTTCCTGGCGGCCATCGTGACCGGTGAGGATGATCGATTCGAAGAACCTGCCGTTGCCGGCGACTTCCTTGAGGCTCTCGATCAGGCGGATACCGTTGTCCTGCCCCAGGTAGAGGTCGCAGATGACCAGGCCGATGTTCGGGTCGGCCTGGAAGCTGGCGATCGCCGACTCCCGGTGGGTGCTGGTTACGCAACGGTAGCCACTGTTTTCCAGCAGTTCGCGGAGTTCCGAGGTCACCTGGGGTTCATCATCGATGATCAAGACGCTGAAATGCCGCGAGGCCGGTTTGTCCATGGTCATACGCTCCATTTGCTTATTTTGTTTTTAACAGGGGACGTGCATTGGAATGCAGCCATACCGAATGGTATTAGCCATAAGCATATAGTCGCTAAGTGAGGTCTTCCGCAAGTTTACTCAGATAATTTTACTGATAATCAGATGTGCCAAAAGGCCGGCGCTCATGGCGAATATAAAAGGGAATGACTTGTTTTTTGACGGTGCCCTTCGAAGGCGAACTTCTTCATTCATTGCGGACTTTTCTACCGAACGTTTGAATAACTTTACGAGGATGAATAGCGCGATGCACAGCAGGCAGCCGAAGGCCAGGCTATAGAGCACCGTAAGTGGGTCGCTGGCCAGCCCCAGTGCGGCCAGGTACTTGACGTCGGCGGCGCCGAGCCTGCCGAGAAGGTAGCCGGGAAGGCTGAGGCAGACGCCTATAAAAAGTGCGGTCATTGCCATATTAACCGTAGCGCCGGTCAGGCTTGACTCTTTCACATATAAATAAACAAAGGAAATAAGAAAACCGCCCAGGATAAGCCAGTTGGAGACGCGCAAACGTTTGATGTCCTGATATCCGCAAACGCTTGCCCACAAGGCCAGTGCTAATTGCTCCATCCTGTTCTTCAGCCTTTTTTCGACATCTGGATTAATACCTTTTCAGTAACGTTGGCGGAGCGAATGACGACTAGTATTAAGGATGCGGATCGGGGATGTCAGCTCATGCTCGGAAAAGCTTCCCGGCGACGCCAGCACGGCGCCGTCGCCATCGAATTCACAGCGATCTTCCTGCTGTTTTTCGCGCTGGTCTACGGCCTGATCAGCTACAGCATTCCTTTGCTCATGTTGCAGTCGTTCAACGATGCCGCTGCCGTGGGGGCTCGTGCGGCGATCGCTGTCGATCCCTCCGATGCGGGCTACGAGAGCCTCGCCGAAGCCCGTGCCAGGGACGAGTTGCTCGCACGCCTGGACTGGATGCCGGCGGCCTGGCGGGCGAACCTCCAGCCTTGTGCCGGTAATGGCCAGTACGCCGACTACGTCAGCGCCACGTCGCGGATCGAGGTCTGCGTGCAGTACCCGTACGGCGATCCGGGCAAGGCGATCATCCCCGTGCTGAGCTTCCCCGGCATCGGCGCGATTCCCAACCTGCCGCAGACGCTGAAGGCGAGTGCCAACCTGTTGCTGTGAGGTGGTCGCATGTTCGAATTTTCCCGCTCGTCGTCCGCCGAGGCCGAGAGGCCGGAACCCATTTCGCAGGAAGGCCCCTCCCTCTGGAGCGCTTCGCTGAGGAGTTGGGACCTGTGTTTCGAGATGGACGAACAGGACCGCGTGATCCGGGTCGGCGGGCGGCAGGCGTATCGTCTGCAGTGCGCCCATGGGCTTGGCGAACAGCCGCGGCCTTTCGCCGAGTATCTGGAGCGGCGCGCCCCCGGTGCGCCGACGCTGGCCGGCCTGCGCCGGGGCGAGCGTCTCGACCTGACGCTGCGCAGCGATGCCGCCGCGCCATTGACCTGTCGTTTCCAGCCGATGCAGCCGCTCGACGGCCTGGGACGCTCCCTGCTGCTGGGCATGGACATCTCCGACCTCAACTGGCAGTCCGACAGCCAGCAGCACCAGTTGCAGAGCCTGAGCCTGGGCAAGCTGATCCTTTCGCGTCTGCGCCATGTCTCCCACGGGCACCTGGCGGAGGCGGTCCAGGAGATTCTCGAATCGCTCTCCGGCGCGTTCCAGATGCAGGCTATCGCCCTGCTGCTGGGCGACGGCAAGGGTTTCTGCACGGTCTTCGCCAGTCATGTGCGGCCTGGCAGCGACAGTTTGCTGCGACCGACCCTGCAACTCGCCGACGACGACCTGCGCGAAGGGGCGGGCGCGCGCTTGCTACGCCGTGGCGAAGGCGCCTCGACGCTGCTCCGGCAGATCGGCGAGGACGCGCTCTACCTGGTGCCGGCGGCGATGCGCGGTGGCCGCCTGGGGGCATTGCTGGTGCGGCCGATGTCGCTGGAGCAGCTCGCCCAGGGGCCCGCGCCGCAGGACTGGCAATACCTCGCGGAACTGCTGGCGAACCAGGTGGCGGACCGCTGCGAACTCCACGAGCAGCACGACAGTTCGCGCAAGCTGGGGCTGTTGCAGGAGATGATCGGCGGCGGCTGGTGGCGTTACTGGGCGGAGCAGGAACTCTTCGAACTGGCGCCGGCCTTGCACGACAGCCTGGGGTTGACCGGCGAGTATCGTCGGGTGCCGCTGGAACACCTGCAGGGTCTGCTGCAACCGGCGGACGCCGACGAACTCGGCCTGCGCCTGCGTGCCAGCCTGCGCAGCGGCCAGGCGCTGGCCCAGGACCTTTGCCTGCGTCAGCCGGATAGCCGCGGCGAGCGCCGCTGGCTGCGCATCGAGGGCCGGCCGCTGGGACGCGGCAGTGCCCTGGGGCTGTCCGGCGTGCTGCTCGACATCAGCGAAGGCCGGCGCCAGGAGGAACGGGTACAGGCGGCCCACGCGCGGCTGCGCAGCCTGATCGACAGCGCGCCGGTGGTGATCTACGTCCAGCGGGTCGAGCAGGGGCACCTGGTGCCGGAGTTCTACAGCGAAAGCGCGAGCAACCTGCTCGGCCTCGACTTGCAGGGACAGAGTTGGCAGGCGCTCGCCGAACGGGTGCATCCGGACGACCTGGAGGCCTTTTTCGCCCGTGGTCGCGAGTTGCTTCGCGAGGGCCGGGTGAAGACCCGCTATCGCCTCGCCGATGGCCAGGGCAACTGGCACTGGCTCTACGACGAAGCCAAGCTGCTGCGCGATGCCCAGGGCCTGCCCAGCGAGGCGGTGGGCCTGTGTCTGGACGTGACCGAGCAGCACCTGGCGGCACAGCGTATCGCCGAAAGCGAGGAACGCTACCGGGTCCTGGTGGAGGATTCGCCGGCGCTGATCTGTCGCTATACCGCCGACCTGGTGCTGACCTACGTGAACCGGACCTTCGCCGATAGCCTCGCGACCAGCCCGGAGCGCCTGGTCGGTCGCCGGCTCGACGAGTGGCTGGCGGCGGAAGACGCCAGCGCCTTGCGCGCGCGTCTGCTGGGTTCGCCGCGGGAGGGCGCCAGCGAGGTGCCGGAACTGCGCTTCAACCTGCCGGGGCAACGTTTTCTCTGGCTGGTGTGGGCCGAGCGGCCGTTGTTCGACGCCCGTGGCGAATTGTGCGAGGTACAGGCGGTGGGGCGTGACAACACGCCGGTGCGCCGGGCCCAGCAGCAACTGGCGCAAGGCGCCAAGATGGCCAGCCTGGGGGAGATGGTCAGCGGCCTCGCCCACGAGGTGAAGCAGCCGCTGCACGTGCTGCGCATGACCCTGTTCAACATGCGCCAGCGGATGAACAGCGTCGGCCTCGACGGCGACTACCTGGGCGAGAAACTGGAGCGCATGGATGCCCAGGTCCTGCGCGTCGACCGCCTGGTCAGCCACCTCGGCGTGTTCAGCCGCAAGTCGGCGCTGGAGGCGCTGCCGTTCGACCCCTATACCGCCTTCGAAGGCGCCCTGGGCCTGCTCGGCGAGGGGTTGCGTCAGCACGCCATCGAGGTGGAGTGCCCGGCGCCGACGCAGCGGATGGTGGTACGAGGGCAGGCGGACCAGCTGGAACAGGTGATCATCAACCTGCTCGCCAACGCCCGCGATGCCCTGCTCGGCAATCTTGGCCTGGCCAGCCGGCGCATTCGCCTGGAGCAGGTGGCCTGCCGCGAACCGGGCTGGGTCGAATTGCACGTGCACGACAACGGCGGCGGGATCGAGCCGCTCCTGCTGGAGCGGATATTCGAACCCTTCTTCACCACCAAGGCGGAGGGCAAGGGTACCGGCCTGGGTCTCTCGGTCAGCCACGATCTGGTGCGCAACATGGGCGGTAGCCTGACGGCGGCCAACCAGGGGGAGGGCGCGTTGTTCGTGGTTCGCTTGCCGCTGGCGGCGCTGCCCGCCGAGGCGGACGGATGACGTCGGCGGGAGCGCGGCAGGAAAAAAAACGCCTGCGGACAAGCAGGCGTTTTTTTCAACCGGCGAGGCGGCTCAGATGAATTGCGAGGCCAGCCAGAACAGGCCGGCGGACAGCGCCATCGAAGTCGGCAGGGTGAGCACCCAGGCCATCAGGATGTTGCGCACGGTGCCGCCGTGCAGGCCGCTTTTGTTCGCCACCATGGTCCCGGCCACGCCGGAGGACAGCACGTGGGTGGTGGACACCGGCAGGCTGTAGATGTTGGCCATGCCGATGGCGGCGGCGGCGGTGATCTGCGCGCTCATGCCCTGGGCGTAGGTCATGCCCTGCTTGCCGATCTTCTCGCCGACGGTGAGCACTACGCGCTTCCAGCCGACCATGGTGCCGATGCCGAGAGCCAGGGCCACCGCGATGATGACCCAGAACGGCGCGTATTCGGTGGTCGCGGTCAGGTCCTTGCGTAGCTTCTCGAGGTCGGCCTTCTCCCGCGCCGGCAGGTCGGATAGCTTGCCGACCTTCTTCGCGGTGTCGTCCAGGCACAGCAGGTAGCGACGCACCTGCACGCGCTCGTCGGCGTCCAGGTCGTTGTAGCTGGGCACGCCGCGCAGGTCGCGGAGCAGCGCGTTGATGGTCGGCTCGGTCTGTTTCGGATCGCAGCGGTAGAACTGCGGCATCTCGCTGCCATTGCTCTTGCCCAGGGCCAGCATGTCGCCGAGGGTATCGGTGTGGCGCTGGTAGAACTGGCTGAGGTGCAGGGCGGCGTCGCGGGTGCGCTCGATCTGGTAGGTGGTGCTGTTCAGGTCGAGGACGAACTTGGCCGGGACGATGCCGATCAGTACCAGCATGATCAGGCCGATACCCTTCTGGCCGTCGTTGGAGCCATGGACGAAGCTTACCGCCATGGCGGAAAGCACCAGCACCAGGCGGTTCCAGAACGGCGGGTGCTTCTTCTCGTCGAGTTCGCGACGGGTTTCCGGGGTCTTGTGCATCTTCGACAGCGGACGCCACCACTTCAGTCCGAGCAGGACCAGCGCGGCGACCATGAAGCCGGCCAGCGGCGAGAAGATCAGCGACAGGCCGATGTCGATCGCCTTCTGCCAGTTGATCCCTTCGGCCAGCGGCACGTCGGTGATCAGCGCATTGGCCAGGCCGACACCGAGGATCGAGCCGATCAGGGTGTGCGAGCTGGAGGCCGGGATGCCGAAGTACCAGGTGCCGAGGTTCCAGGCGATGGCGGCGGCGAGCAGGGAGAAGACCATCGCCAGGCCATGGCCGGTGTTCACGTTGATCAGCAGCTCCACCGGCAGCAGGTGAACGATGGCGTAGGCCACGCCGACACCGCCGAGCAGCACGCCGAGGAAGTTGAACACACCGGAGAGCATCACCGCCCGGTAGGGGGACATCGCTTTGGTGTAGATGACGGTGGCCACCGCGTTGGCAGTGTCGTGGAAGCCGTTGATGAACTCGAAGGTGAGGACGAAGGCCAGGGCCAGCACCAGGCTGATACCCACCCAGGCATCGAGCCCGCTGAAAAGATCGAACATGTGAGAAACCGGTCAGAGACGGGGCGGCGATTATGCCAGATGCGTTTTTATCCGTCTGGAACTCCGGAAGGTTGCCATTGTCGCGGGCAACGCCCCGTCGCATCGGGCTTTGCGGGAAAAACGAAACAGATTGAAACGCTTCGTTATCCGTCGCTCTCCTGTCGGTTGGAGGTAAATGGAATGGGGTTCGCTGCTTCCTGCCCGGCCTTGAGACGCTCTTCTTCGATCTTCTGCAGTTCTCTGTCGAACGCCTGATCCTGAACGGTTGGGCGCTTGCGCCAGGGCTTGCGGTCGGGTTCCGGCTGGGCGGCATAAAGCGTCACTTCGCCGCCGTACACGTCCTTGTAACGCTGTTCCTCGCGCGCCAGCGCGGCACGCAATTCGTCTTTCGTCACGGGTGGTCCTGAGTCCAAAAAGAGCGGGCCCGATAGCGACCAGGCTGGGCGGAAGCGGGGTCCGGCCAGCGCCGGTTGGGAGTCTAGTCGACCGCTACCGGCTGTAAATGGGCGCGGAATTATAACGTGGGCTCCGGGCTTGTCATACGGTGTCGGCCGACGGACGGCAGGACGGAAGTTCTTCGAGCGACCCCTGGAAATGCGGCGAAGCCCCCATGGATCAAGGCCTGGCCGACGCGTCCGGGGCGTTCTCCGCCTTTCGTCGCGGCCTGCGCTAGTCGAATGCCAGCCATTGGCCATACCACTAAGGAACGATGGCGGCGCTTCCGGGGGCGGGCTACAAACCGGACTACAAGTCAAATAAAGAAGCCCCGCCGTCGCCCGTCCGACCCCAGGGTCATGACGCAACGCCCCGGAGGCCGGAGATTTACTCATGCAGCCCGCTCGTTCCCGCATCCTCTTCGTCTGCCTGTTGCAGAGCCTGGCCCTGGTTCTCCTGCTGGTCGGCGCCCGGCATGGCTGGCTGCCGCTGTACCTGGCCCTGCCGCTCGGCGTGGCGCTGCTCTGGTTGCCCTGGCTGCTTCCCGGCAACCGCACGGCGGTGGCGACCGTCGGCGAGCCCGACATCGCCCGGCTGGCTCGCGACCTGTCCCATAACACCAGCCAGAACGCCCTGTCGGCCGCCGGCGTGGCGTTCTCGGTGAAGCGCCTGGCGGAGAAGCTGCAATCCCAGCTCGACGCCGCCGAACAGATCGTCGGCAGCGCCGAAGTGATGATCCACACCGAGCGCGCCACCTCCAATCTGGCGCGCCAGGCCATGGACGCCGCCACCCGGGCGCGCGCCGGCAGCGACGAGGGCCAGGTGCTGCTGGCCTCGACCATCGAGCGCATGCATCGGCTCAGCGAGCGGATGGGCGCCAGCCGCGAGGCGATCGAGGCGCTGAACCAGCGCAGCGAGGACATCCAGCGGGTCACCCTGGTGATCCAGGGCATCGCCAGCCAGACCAACCTGCTGGCCCTCAACGCGGCCATCGAGGCGGCCCGCGCCGGCGAGCATGGGCGCGGCTTCGCGGTGGTTGCCGAAGAGGTGCGCGGCCTGGCCGGACGTACCGCCGAGGCCACCGAGGAAGTCGGCCAGATGGTCGCCGAGATCCAGCGCCAGACCAGCGAGGTGGTCGAGCAGATCCGCCAGCTTTCCGAAGAGTTGGGCGAAGGGGTCGGCCAGGTCGAGCTGACCGGTCGGCAACTGGAAGGCATTGCCGAACTGGCGGCCGGGGTGGAGAGCCAGATTACCGAGATCGCCCAGGGCGCCGAGATCAACCGCAGCCAACTCGCCAGCCTGTTCGCCGCGGTCGAGCAAGTGCGCGGCGACCTCAGCGCCAGCGAGGAACAGACCTTGCGTCTCGGCGAAGCCGCCAGCCAGTTGGAGAACCAGGCCGAGGTGATCAGCGAGCGCCTCGCCGAGGTCAGCCTGGACGCCTACCACCAGTCGGTCTACGACCTCGCCCGGGAGGGCGCGGCGGCTATCGCCGCTCGCTTCGAGGAGGACGTGCGCAGCGGGCGCATCGACCTCGACGACCTGTTCGACCGCAGCTACCAGCCGTTGCCCAATACCCAGCCGACCAAGTACCGGACCCGCTTCGACAGCTACACCGACCAGGTCCTGCCGGGCATCCAGGAGCAGTTGCTGGAGCGCAACCGCAACCTGGTATTCGCCATCGCCTGTACTCCCGAAGGCTACGTGCCCACCCACAATCGCGCCTTCGCCCATCCGCCCAGCGGCGACCCGCAGACGGACGCGTTGCGCAGCCGCAGCAAGCGCCTGTTCAACGACCGCACCGGGATTCGCTGCGGCAGCCACCAGCAGCCGCTGTTGCTACAGACCTACACCCGTGACACCGGCGAGCTGATGCACGATCTTTCGGTGCCGATCTTCGTCCACGGTAAGCACTGGGGCGGCCTGCGCCTCGGCTACCGGCCGGAGGGCGCGGAGCCGGGCAAGGCGGCCGCGCCGGCGGCGCAGGGGCTGAGCCTGGCCTTGAACGGCTAGCCGGCTGCGGCGATCAGGCCGCCGGCCACGGCGCAGGCGAGCACCACTTGCCAGGGCGGTGTCTTCCAGGCGAGCAGGGCCAGCAGGGCGAAGAGCAGCAGGGCGAAGTCGGCCGGGCGCAGGATGCCTTCGGTCCAGAGCGGCTGGTACAGCGCCGCCAGCAGTAGGCCGACCACCGCCGCGTTGACCCCGGCCAGCGTTGCCCGTACCCGGCGTTCGTGGCGCAGGCGTTCCCAGAATGGCAAGGCACCGGCGACCAGCAGGAACGACGGCAGGAAGATCGCCAGCAGGCACAGCAGCGCGCCGCTCCAGCCGTTCGGCGCCGGGCCCGAGGCTGCGCCGAGGAACGCGGCGAAGGTGAAGAGCGGGCCCGGTACCGCCTGGGCGGCCGCGTAGCCGGCGAGGAAGGTATCGCCGTCGACCCAGCCGTTGGGCACCACTTCCGCCTGTAGCAGCGGCAGCACCACATGGCCGCCGCCGAACACCAGCGAGCCGGCCCGGTAGAACGCATCGAGCAGGCGCAGCCAGTGTTCCGGCCAGAGGCGCGCGGCCAGCGGCAGGCAGACCAGCAGCACGGCGAACAGGGTGAGGAACAGCAGCGCGCCGCGGTAGCCAATGGCGATCGGCAGCCGCTCGTGGCCTTCCCCGGCTTCCGTTTTCAACAGGGCGAGGCCGGCCAGGCCGGCACCGGCGATCACCGCGACCTGGGCCCAGGCCGTGGGCCAGGCCAGCACGCTCGCGCAGGACAGCGCCATCAGCGCCAGGCGCGGGCGATCCGGACACAGGCTGCGGCCCATGCCCCAGACCGCCTGGGCCACCACCGCCACCGCGGCGATCTTCAGGCCATGCAGCACGCCCTCGGGCAACAGCGCGCCCCAGCGTCCCAGACCGAGAGCGAAGAGTACCAGCAGCAGCGCCGAGGGCAGGGTGAAACCGAGCCAGGCGGCGAGGGCGCCGGGGTAGCCGGCGCGGGCCAGGCCGAGGGCCATGCCAACCTGGCTGCTGGCGGGGCCGGGGAGGAACTGGCAGAGGGCGACCAGGTCGGCGTAGCTGCTTTCGCTCAGCCAGCCGCGGCGGCGGACGAACTCGTCGCGGAAATAGCCGAGGTGGGCGATGGGCCCGCCGAAGGCGCTGCAGCCCAGCTTGAGAAAGGCGAGGAACACCGCGAGGGCAGTGTCGGGATGGCGGCTGGCGGTTGGCATGCGAACTCCGGATGGCGGCTGCTGCGAGCATAGCCGCAACGCATGCACGGCGGGTTACAGCATCGGCATGTCCTGGGCGCGGCTGGCCAGGCGGTATTGTTCCGGCGTGGTGCCGGCCAGCCGGCGGAACATCGAGATGAACGCCGAGGGGCTGCTGTAGCCGAGGTCGAAGGCGATTTGCTGGATCCCCCTGCCGGCTTCCAGCGCCTCGATGGCCGCGAGGAAGCGCAGGCGTTGGCGCCATTCGCCGAAGGTCATGCCCAGTTCGCGCTGGCAGTGTCGGGCCAGGGTTCGCTCGGTGCTGTGCACCTGCTGCGCCCATTGCGCCAGCGAGCGGTTGTCGCCCGGCTCGGCCTGCAGTGCGTCGAGCACCTCGCGCAGCGCCGGGGTACGGCTGTAGGGCAGGTAGTCGTCGTGGGGCTGGGCGCATTCCAGCTGGTCCATGACGACCCGGGCCAGGCGCAGGTCCTGCGCCGAGGTCGGCAGGTTGACCCCGCGCTCGGCGAAGTCCGAGAGGATCGCCTTGAGGATCGCGCTGATCGCCAGGGTGCAGGGTGTCGCCGGCAGGCGTCGTGACAGCTCGGTGGAGAGGTACAGCGAGCGGTAGACGATGGCCTGGCTGTTGTAGCAGCTGTGCACCCGCTCCGGTGGTATCCATACCGCGTATTGCGGAGGCGAGAGGAAGCGCTGGCCGTCGATCTCCAGCTGCATCACGCCATGGGCTGCATAGTTGAGCTGGCCCCAGGCGTGGGTGTGCGGCGGCGAATGGGTGTCGGCGCCGAACTCGTCATAGCGGAAATAGACGTCGAAAGACTGCCCCTGGAGATCGGGAAGGCGCAGCAGGGTGGTGGTCGACATGTCCGAACCTACGGGTGGTTTGTCTGGAATTCATTATACGTCTGTATTCGGACTGGCTCAGAATGGCCGCATATTCCTTTTTCATAGTGCGGAACCCTCATGCAATACCTGTTTCCCCTGCTGGCCGTGTTCATCTGGGCCGGCAACACCGTCGTCAACAAGCTCGCCGTGGGGATCATCCAGCCCGCCGAGATCGGTTTCTTCCGCTGGCTGCTGGTCGGCCTGGCGCTGACGCCCTTCATGCTCGGCCCGGTGCTGCGCAACCGCCGCTACATCCTCGCCAACCTCGGCAAGTTCGTGGTCCTCGGCCTGCTCGGCATGGCCGTCTACCAGAGCCTGGCCTACTACGCGGCGGCGCTGACCAGCGCCACCAACATGGGCATCATCCTGTCGCTGATGCCCCTGATGTCGCTGGGCCTGGCCAGCAGCATCCTGGCCCACCGGCTGAACGCCGGGGCGCTGCTCGGCGCGCTGGTGTCGCTGGCCGGCGTGGTGCTGGTGATCTCCCAGGGCCATCTCGGCGCTTTGCTGGAGCATGGAGTGAACCTCGGCGACGCGATGATGATCGTCGCCACCCTGGCCTATGCGGTGTACAGCGTGCTGCTGAAGAAATGGAGCCTGAAGCTGCCGGCCATGCAACTGCTCTACCTGCAGGTGCTGGTGGCGATCCTCGCCCTGCTGCCGCTGTACCTGCTGTCGCCGCGCACCGGCCTGAACGCCGCCAACCTGCCGCTGGTGCTGTACGCCGCGCTGTTCGCCTCGATCGTCGCCGCGCTGGCCTGGATGCACGGTGTCGCCCGTCTCGGGCCGAGCCGGATGGCGCTGTTCTTCAACCTGCTGCCGATCATCACCGCCTGCATCGCCACCCTGGTGCTCGGCGAGCGCCTGACCGTCCATCACCTGGTCGGCGGCGCTGCCAGAACTCGGCCAGCAGGACGGACCCCGGCCAGGGTGCGCCGCCCGGCCCGCCTGCGCTCGGCAACCTGCTGATTTCCCGGCAACTTCCTCGCGATTACGGCGCACGGAGGCGCCGCCACTGGCTATCATAGGCAGCGCTCCCCGCGCGGGAGCCGAGCCGTGCCAGCCTGGAAGAGGAAGAATCGTGGTCGAAGTGTTTTCCGTGCAGGATGGGCTGGACGCCGAGCGCGCCCTGCTCGACGAGGTGTGTGGCGGTGCCCGCGAGCATGGCCTGTTGCTCTGGCAGCCGTGCGATCGGGCGCTGGTCATGCCGCGCCGGATGGAGCGCCTGGAAGGGTTCGCGCCGGCCAGCGCAGCGGTCGCCGAACGCGGCTGGCCGGTGCTGCTGCGCGATACCGGCGGCGAGCCGGTGCCGCAATCGCCGGGCGTGCTGAACATCGCCCTGTCCTATGCGCTGGGGCCCGGCGACAACGAGCAGACCCGTATCGAAACCGCCTACCTGCGGCTGTGCCAGCCGATCTGCGACTGGCTCCGCGAGCGCGGCCTGGACGCCGGCGTGGGCGCCGTGGCCGGTTCCTTCTGCGACGGCCGCTACAATGTCACCCTGGATGGGCGCAAGCTCGCCGGGACCGCACAACGCTGGCGGCGCAACGGCGCCGGCCGGCCGGTGGTGCTGGCGCACGCGGCGCTGCTGGTCGGCGCCGAGCGCGAGGAGATGGTCGAGGTGGTCAACACCTTCACCCGCCGTTGCGCCAGTGCCCCGGATTGCCAGGCGGACAGCCATCTCGGCCTGAGCGAGCGCTGGAGCGATTTCCGCATGGCCGACAGCCTCGAACTGGAACGACGCTTCGTCGCCGCCCGATCCTGACCTCTTTCGCCAGAGCCTTGCGCCAGGAATAGCCGTACCGATGCCAGAACCCTTGGGAACCACCGCCCTCACGCCCGGATTCATGATCGTCCACGGCAATCGCCTGGACGACCTGCGCGACCTCGCCGTTTCCTGGATGCGCCGCTATCCGCTGGCGCCGCTGGAAAGCGAGCGGGTCCTGGTGCACAGCAACGGCATCGCCCAATGGTTGAAGCTGGCATTGGCCGAAGATCCCCGCGAGGACGGTGGCGGCGGTGGCGGCATCGCCGCGGCGCTGGAGGTGCAGTTGCCGGCGCAGTTCCTCTGGCAGGCCTATCGCGCGGTGCTGGGCCGCGAAAGCATTCCCGAGGTTTCCGAACTGGACAAGGCGCCGCTGACCTGGCGCCTGATGCGTCTGCTTCCCGGATTGCTGGAGCGTCCCGAGTTCCGCACCCTGCAACGTTTCCTCGCCGACGATGCCGACCTGCGCAAGCGTCATCAACTGGCCGAGCGCCTGGCCGACCTGTTCGACCAGTACCAGGTCTATCGCGGCGACTGGCTCGACGACTGGAGCCAGGGCCGCGACCAGTTGCGCACGGCGAACGGGCAGGCGCGCCCGCTCGGTGCCGACGAGCGCTGGCAGGCCGAATTGTGGCGCGCGCTGCTCGCCGACGTCGGTGCCGATAGCCTGGCCCGCAGCCGCTCCGGCGTGCACCGGCGCTTCATCGAGGCGCTGCGCTTCGCCAGCGCGGCGCCGCGCGCGTTGCCGCGACGAGTAGTGGTGTTCGGGATTTCCTCGATGCCGGCGCAGACCCTCGAGGCGCTGGCCGCCCTGGCCAGGTTCAGCCAGGTGCTGCTCTGCGTGCACAACCCCTGTCGCCACCACTGGGCCGACATCGTCGCCGACAAGGACCTGTTGCGCCACGAGTACCGCCGCCAGCAGCGCCGCGCCGGCGTCCCCGCCGACCTCGACGAGGACCGCCAGCACCAGCATGCCCAGCCGTTGCTGGCGGCCTGGGGCAAGCAGGGCCGCGACTACATCAACCTGCTCGACAGCTACGACGACCCGGACAGCTATCGGAACCTGTTCGGCGAGGTCAACGGCGGGCGCATCGACCTGTTCAGCGAGGAGGCCCCGCACGGGCTGCTCGGCCAGTTGCAGGACGATATCCTCGAACTGCGCCCGTTGGCGGAAACCCGCGAGCACTGGCCGCCGGTGGCGCCGCGGAGCGACGCCTCGATCCGCTTCCATGTGGCCCACAGCGCGCAGCGCGAAGTGGAGATCCTCCACGACCAGTTGCTCGCCCGCTTCAACGCCGATCCGAGCCTGAAGCCGCGCGACGTGATCGTCATGGTCCCCGACATCAACGCCTACGCACCGCACATCGAGGCGGTGTTCGGCCAGGTGCCGCGCGACGACCAGCGCTTCATTCCCTATACCCTGGCCGACCAGGGACAGCGCGGTCGCGAGCCGCTGCTGATCGCCCTGGAGCACCTGCTGAAACTGCCCGACAGCCGTTTCGCCGTGAGCGAGATCCTCGACCTGCTGGACGTCCCGGCATTGCGCCGGCGTTTCGGCGTCGACGAGGCCGACCTGGCGACCCTGCACCGCTGGATCGAAGGCGCCGGCGTGCGCTGGGGGCTGGATGCCGCGCAGCGCGAGCGTCTCGGCCTGCCAGCGGGACTGGAGGGCAACAGTTGGCGCTTCGGTCTGCGGCGCATGCTGCTCGGCTACGCGGTCGGCGAAGGCGCGGCCCTGCAAGGCATCCAGCCCTACGATGAGGTCGGTGGCCTGGACGCCGCCCTGGCAGGCCCGCTGGCTGTGCTGCTGGAGCGCCTCGAGGTGGCCTACGCGGAGCTGGCCGAACCGGCCACCCCGGCGCAGTGGGGTGAGCGCCTGCAGGCCCTGCTCACGGTGTTCTTCGAGGCCCACGACGAGCGCGACGAACTGCTCCTCACCCAGCTCCTGCAACTGCTCGAGCGCTGGCAGGAACACTGCGCCTGTGCGGCCTTCGCCGAGCCGCTGCCGATCAGCGTGATACGCGAGGCCTGGCTCGGCGGCCTGGACCAGGGCGGCCTGAACCAGCGCTTCCTGGCTGGCGCGGTGAGTTTCTGCACGTTGATGCCGATGCGCGCGATCCCGTTCCGGCTGGTCTGCCTGCTTGGCATGAACGATGGCGACTACCCCCGCCAGCAGTCGCCGCTGGATTTCGACCTGATGCGCAACGACTACCGCCCCGGCGACCGCTCGCGGCGCGAGGACGACCGCTACCTGCTGCTCGAGGCGCTGCTCTCGGCGCGCGAGCAACTCTACGTGAGCTGGGTGGGGCGGAGTATCCGCGACAATGGCGAGCGGCCGCCCTCGGTGCTGATCGGCCAGTTGCGCGATCACCTGGCGGCCGGCTGGCGCCTGGATCCGGACGGCGACGGCGAGGCGCTGCTGCGTGCCCTGACCCAGGAGCATCCGCTGCAGCCGTTCAGCCGCCGGTATTTTCACGATGCGCCGGAGCAGGGCGTCGATGGCCTGTTCACCTACGCCCGCGAGTGGCGCGAGGTCCATCGCGAGGACGAGATCGGCGTTCCCGACGCCGAAGCGCCCCTGGCGCCGCTGGAGCTGGAGGGCGCGCTGGGGCTGCGAGCGCTGGCGGAGTTCCTCGCCAACCCGGTGAATGCGTTCTTCCAGCAGCGGCTCAAGGTGCGTTTCGACGACGAGCAATTGACCGGCAACGACGAAGAGCCTTTCGAACTGGACGCGCTGGACAACTGGAAGCTGCAATTCGAGCTGACCGAACGCATGAAGCGCTGGGTCGAGCGGGACTGGGATGCCGAGGGTCTGCCGGTGCAGTTGCAGGCCCAGGTCGAGCGACTGCGGCGACAGGGTCGCCTGCCGCTGGCGGCGTTCGGCGAGTTCTCCGCGCGCCATTTGCTGCAACCGCTGCCCGACCTGCTCTGGCGCTACCGCCAGGAAATCGAGCGCTGGCCGGAGGCGGTCGAGCAGCAGCAGGAGTTGCGCCATCGCCATCCGTCCGGGCTGGAGCTGGAGGACTGGCTCGGCGGCTTGCGTCGCGACGCTTCCGGGCGCCTGGCGCGCCTGCAGTTGCTCAGCGGCAAGCTCCATGAAGGGCGCGGCTTCAAGTGGCACAGCCTGGTGCGCCACTGGTTGCAGCACCTCGCCCTGCAACGTCTCGGCCAGCCGGTGAGCAGCGTGCTGGTGAGCCAGACCGGCACCCTGGAGATTCCGCCGTTGCCGAGCGAGCGCGCCGGCGAGTACCTCGACCAGTTGATCGACGCCTGGCGCCAGGGCATGCGCCAGCCGTTGCCGGTGGCCTGCCGGACCGCTTTCGCCTGGCTCGTCAGTGGTGGCGCCGCAGAGCCCGAGAAAGCCATGCGCGAGGCGCGCAAGCGCTACGAGGGAGGGTTCGGCATGGGGGGCGAGGTGGACGCCTCGCCGGCGCTGGCTCGGGTCTATCCGGACTTCGACCGGCTGCTCGCCAGCGGTGAGTTCGCGCACTGGGCCGAGCAGCTCTACGCGCCGCTGCTGGCTGCCCTGGGACGTGGCGCGGAGGAGCAGGCATGAGCCAGCAGCAGATGCCCGTGGCCCTCGATCCGCTGGACTTCCCGTTGCACGGCAGCCGCCTGATCGAGGCCAGCGCCGGTACCGGCAAGACGTTCACCATCGCCCTGCTATACGTACGCCTGGTCCTTGACCATGGCGGCGAGAACGCTTTCGGCCGGCCGCTGAGCCCGCCGGAAATCCTCGTGGTGACCTTCACCGATGCGGCGACCCAGGAACTCCGCGAGCGTATCCGCAGCCGCTTGGGCGAAGCGGCGCGTTGTTTCGCCGAGCCGCAGGAGCGCCACGACGGCCTGCTGGTCGCGTTGCGTCAACAGTATCCCGCCGAGCGCTGGCCGGGCTGCGCGCGCCTGCTGCGCCTGGCCGCGGAGTGGATGGACGAGGCCGCGGTATCGACCATCCACAGTTGGTGCTACCGGATGCTGCGCGAGCACGCCTTCGACAGCGGCAGCCTGTTCACCCAGAACCTGGAAACCGACCAGAGCGAATTGCTCGCCGAAGTGGTGCGGGACTACTGGCGGCGCAACTTCTACGGCCTGACGGCTCCGGCGGCGCAAGCCGTGGCCAGTTGCTACAGCGGGCCGGAGGCGCTGGGCAAGGCCTTGCAGCCGCTGCTGGCGCGGCAGGACGCCGACTTCCGCTACGCCGACCAGGCGCTGAGTGCGCCCGAGTCGCTGGCAGCCTTGCTGGAGCAGGGCGGCGACTGGTATCGCCAGCTCGACCAACTGGACGCGCAGGCCCGCGCCGTCTGGCGCGCAGCGCGCGTCGAACTGGAAGCGCTGCTGCGCGACCTGCGTCCCTACCTGAACGGCAACAGCTATCGCGGCAAGGACAGCGACGAGACCTTCGACGCCTGGCTGCAAGCGTTGGCGGACTGGAGCGAGGGCGGCGAGCAGCCGGCCAACCTCGGCAAGTTCGGCCAGACCCGGATCAAGCTCACCGCCAAGCGCGTGGCGCCCGAGCATGCCGCGCTAAGGGCCATCGACGCCTGGGCCGCGCATCAGGAAGAGCGTCCCGATCTCGCTCCCCACCTGTTGTTGCACGCGCTGGGCGAAGTCGGGCGCGAACTGGAGGTCGAGAAGCAGCGGCGTGCCGAGATCGGCTTCGACGACCTGCTCAGCCGCCTCGACCGCGCCTTGCAGGGGCCTGGTGGCGAGCGCCTGGCGCAATTGATCCGCGAGCAGTTCCCGGTGGCGCTGATCGACGAGTTCCAGGATACCGACCCGGTGCAGTACCGGATCTTCGAGCGTATCTACCGGATCGCCGCCGATCCCGGCGAGCCCCAGGCGCGGGAGACCGGCCTGTTCATGATCGGCGACCCCAAGCAGGCGATCTACGCCTTCCGCGGTGCCGACATCCATACCTACCTGCGCGCCCGCGAGGCCACTCGCGGGCGGCATTACACCCTCGGCAAGAACTTCCGCTCGACCGCCGCCATGGTGGCGGCCGCCAACCGCTGCTTCGCCTTCGCCGAAGAGCATCCGCGCGGCGCCTTCCGTTTCGCCCGCGAGGGGCTGGAAAACCCGGTGCCGTTCCATGCGGTGGACGCCCAGGGGCGCGCCGAACGTTTGTTGATCGACGGTGCCGAGGCGCCGGCGATGACGTTCTGGAACCTTGACGCCGAAGCCGGCGTGCTCGGCTCCGCGGCGTATCGCCAGGAAATGGC
>NZ_SCND01000099.1:0-16487 GCF_005503585.1 Pseudomonas sp. 2VD | reverse complement strand
ACCATGAGCTGCCAGCGAATCGTGCCGTAGTCGTTGGCCTGCCAGCGGATGCGGCAGAGCATCGCGCCCGGCAGGAATACCGCGCAGCGCCACCAGTCGTCCAGGCGCAGCGTGTGCGCAGGTTCGCCGAAGCGCAGGTAGAGCTTGAAGCGGTGTTCGAGGTATACCAGAGAAACGCGCGTCAGCGGCACGATGCTGGCCTGTCCGGCGAGTGTCGAAAGCGCAGGCAACGGCGTAGCCGGTGCCGCGTTCGCGGCAGACAAAGCGGATGCGGTCATGGTGTGCTCTCCGGCGGAAACTCCCGCTCCAGCAGGCCGCGCAGCAGATCGGCCACGGTCACGCCTCGCGTGAAGGCCGACACCTTGATGCGCGCCCGCATGGCGGGCGTAATGTCGAGCGTGAGGCGGGCAGTGTAGAGGTCGCCTTTATTGAGTGCATCGGCGTCGCCCTGGCGAATCCACGCCTCGGCGTGCGGATTCGCGGGCGGACGTGCGCCGATGCCGACGCGCTTGCCGCATGGTGGCTGCTTGGCTGTCATGTCGGCCACCGCAGTAGTTCGTCCACCAGGGCCGTGATTTCGCGGGCGGCAGCGCTGCCGGGCGCTGTCTCGCGTGCGAGCCGGCCAGCGGCCACGCTGTCGGCGAACACGATGCGCTGGCGCACTTCGCTGCGCAGCGCAGGCAGCGGCTGTTCGGCCAGCGATTGCCGCGCCTCGCGGCCGATGATGGTGGTGCTGACGCGCCGGTTGATGACGAAAGCCGCGCGCAGCGCAGGCCGGAACACCTGCGCCTCGCGGATCAACGCGACCATCTCGGCGCTGGCCCACAAGTCGTAGGGGCTGGGCTGCACCGGGATCAGCACGCGCTCAGCAGCCAGCAGCGCGGAGCGCGCCAAGGCGGCAATCCTAGGGGGCCCATCAATGACGACGTGATCGGCCCGCCTGGCGAGTTCTGGCGCTTCCTGATGCAGCGTCTCGCGGGCAAGGCCCACGGCGCTGAACAGCCGTGGCAAGCCTTGCTGGCTTCTGCGTTGCGTCCAGTCCAGCGATGAACCCTGCGGGTCGGCATCGAGCAGAACGACGTGCTGGCCGCGCAGCGCCAGTTCGCCGGCGATGTGGGTGGCGAGTGTGGTCTTGCCCACGCCGCCTTTCTGGTTGAGCAGGGCGACGATCATGGCGTGGCCCTCCAGACTGGAAAGCCAGGCTTTGCCTGCCGTGCAAAACGCTGTTCGCCGTGCCGTTTCTCGGTTGTCCACCGAAACGGCGCGCTTCTACTAAAAGTTATGTATTTCTTGTTAGGGAAGTTAGAGGGGCCACAAACCCGCGCCGTTATTGGCTTTCCGGCGTTTTCGTACTCCTGATAGCACGATAGGTGTACTCCCGATAGCACGATACCCGGTACTCCTGATAGCACGAGGCCGTCCACACCTTTTCCCCGAGTTATCCCCGTGCCGTGTGCAGCGCGGGCCGGAACGTCAGCAGCTCCATTCCGTCGTCCGGCATCCGCTCGATGCCCAGGACGTAGCCGGGCAACGACTGCCGCGCCACCAGGGCGCGCAGGTCGTAGGCGAAGTCGGAGAAGCGCGCAGCGCTGCCCGACTTGCGATGCAGGTGCCGGAAGTCGAATTGCCAGCCGCCCGGCTGCTTGCCGCCGTGCTTGCGCACCAGGCGGTACAGCCAGCGTTCGATGCCGCCCTTCAAGCGGAAATAGGCTGGGTCGATGGTCAGCACCAGGGCGGCATCGAGCACGCCCGCATAGAACCAGTCCGGCAGGATCAGTTCGATACCCAGCGGCACGCCGCTGGCATCGGCCAGTTCCTTCCACTCGTTGATCCACGAGAAGCGATGCAATCGCCTTCCCGTGGTTTCGCGGATGGACGTGGCCACCGTGGTCGATTGCAGCCGGTCGAGCGCGGCTTTCAGGCGCAGGTAGTCGTTGAGGGACGTGCCGCGCCCGATGAAGCGCAGGATCTCGTAGGGCGTGGCCCGTATCCAGCGCGACGGGCAGATGCCCGCGTCGCGTGCCTCCACGATCTGCGAGGCGGCCCAAATCAGCAGGTCGGCATCCCATATCGTTGCGATGCCGTGCTCCTGCGTACCCTCCACGCGGATGGTGATGCCGCCGGCGCGGAAGTCGATCGGCGCGGTGCGCCGCGACTTCGCCAGCGAGAAGAACGGAAAGGCCATCAAATCCTGGCTGTCGCGGGGAGCCATGTCGCCCGGCAGCGCGCGGAACAGGTCGAGCTGTTCGCGCTGCAAGGCTTGCCCTGGCGGGCTGGACATGGCGACGGCCACCCACGCGCCAGCGATCAGCGACCATCACGGTAGTCACCCGCGTGGCGTTCGGCATATTCCGGGTCCGAAGTCGCCTCGTAGCTGCGCTGATCGGCCCAGGCATCGAGGTCGGACACCGCGTACATGACGCGACGGCCGAACTTGCGGAACTTCGGGCCGCCGCCGATCACGCGCTGTTTCTCCAGCGTGCGCGGCGACAAGCGCAGGTAGTCGGCGGCTTCGTCGTTGGTCAGGTAGCGTTGGGGCTGCGCGGGCGCAGCGACAGCAGCGGCGGCAGGCCGCAAGGGAGCGGGTCGCATGGGATGTACCTCCATCAAGCCCGGCCACACCACGCGGCCGGATAGAGGCACTTTCAAGAAAGCGAGGCTGCTTGCTAAGGGACGATCTGCGGGGGACGCGAAATGTCCCCCTACTACAACGGCAGTAGCGGAAGCTGTGCCAGGCGGCGATAGCCGCCGCGCATCAGCGCATCGCCACGACGTACCATCCGCCGCACGCGGGCACGCAAGGCGCTGTCCTTGTGCCAGTCGGCCGCGACGGCATCCGCGCCGAACAGCCCTTCGGCCACGTCGCGCAAGGACGCACCCGCCAGGGTCGCGTCGAGCGCCTGCAAGGTGTGCAGCTCCAGCACCGCGGCCGGCGTGGGCCGGGAACGGGCCGCCGCCGCAGGCGCGGCAACCGTTGCCACGGCCAATGCGTCCAGCTCGGCCGCGAGAGTGCGATAGCGCGCGCAGGGCGTGGCGCAGGCGCGGGTGGCGTAGAGGTAGGCCATGCCGTCTTCCAGGTCCGGCGCAAGGGCTAGCCGGAGGCAGCAGCCGGGCCAATGCGACACCAGCACCAGGCGCTTGCCGTCGTGGATCAACTGCTTGCGGCCAGGGACGCGCCAGAACTCGAAGGAATGTGCTTCGGGTGGCGGGTCATCGTCCGGGTAAACCTGCACGACGGCATCGTGATCTGGGAACCAGGCCGGATGCGCGTCGCGCGCATCCAGGGCTGGGTCTTCCAGCAGGCGTAAGCCCCAAGCCTGCGCCGCGACCGACCGGCGGCGGCGCAACCAGTCGCGGTGGTAGCCGGGATTTCGGCGCAGGTATTCCCACGCCAGCGCAGGGCCGTCAAGGTGCAGAACGTAGAGATAGGCCGCTGTCGGATACCAGTGTTCGGCGCTGCGATCAGTCATGGCGAAACCTCCCTCTGTTTGGGATGCGTCGCCACGATTTCCGCGATGCGGGAGCTATCCAAATGCCATCAGGGCGTCATCAAAAACGGTTAAGCTGTAACTAACCGTTTGGCTCCGGCAGTTTGCGGAAATCGTCTGAATGCGACGGCTGCACCGCCAGGAAAATGACGCGCAGCACCGAACACCGTGCCGCAGCCCGTGCTGAAGATCAGGACTGTTTTCAACAGGGTCGCACCGCTTCGGTGCAAAAGTGCGGATTCAGACCTGCATGGTCTTGACCAAGACTGAAATAGTCACGATGCGCCCCGGCTGGCTAGGCCGCGCTGGTTTTCATCAGTCCGTGATTGCACCGTTCTCCTGCGCCAGCCGGACGTATTCCGACAGCGGACGCACCGCCCGGAAATACCGATCCCGCCGCACCGGCAGCTTGCGCGGCCCGACGATGCCCGTCAGGTCGGACAGCTTGACCGTCCCGAGCGCGGGCATCCCGATACCGAGGTCGATCAGACCGTAGGCCGTATCGCCATCCGCAGGGTCGAGTGACACCAGCAGCCAGGTCACATGCGCGTCCGGGGTGAACAGGCGCACCACGGGCAGCGGGTCGAGTCGCTGACCAGCGGCGAGCACCGCACCGTGGGCCAGCAGCCGGGCGCGTTCATCAGCGGTGACAAGCGGCAGGGTCATGGGCAGCTTCTCCACGAAACCGACGATGCGCAAATGCGCTTTGGTGCCGAAGCGCAGAACCAACAAAACGCATCCGTGCATTCGTGCATTCGTGTGGAAGCACCGATGCGCAAGCCATCGCATCCGTAGAAGAACAGAAGCGCCGAAGCGGAATTGTCGGAAGCCGGAAAGACACGGATGCGATTCCCCGGTTCTGTCGGAATCCGCAGATGCGGATTTCCGTAAAAGCACGAAAGCGGCCTTTCAGCCATGAATGAACACTATAGATTGTAGCCCTATAGGGCACAATTAGCTGTCATCTTGGTTTTTATGGGGAAACCAAGTTAGTGACAGCGAAACACTCATTGGCAACGGCAATACGGACAGTCAGGAAGGCGCGAGGCTTGAGCCAGGAAGCGTTCTCCGACGTGTCCAGCCGCACCTATATGAGTACGCTGGAGCGCAACTTGAAAAGCCCGACCCTGCACAAGCTGACCGAGCTGTGCGAGGTCATGGAAGTGCATCCGCTGACATTGCTGACGCTGGCCTACGCCGGCGATGACACGCACAAGGTCGACGAACTGTTGGCGCAGGTGCGCCAGGAGTTCGAGGCCGTGCTGAAAGAGCGCGATACGCCATAGCGCGCGTCTGGATTCCCGCAAGCGGAGCGCGCAGCGCCGCCAGGCGCGAAGGCGTGAGGGATTGAAGCCGAATGGACATGACGCCATTGGCGGCATGGGGCGCAGCCCGAAAGCCCGGCGGCGCAATGCGCCGACACGCCATGCTGTGCTTGCTGCTACGGGCATCGAACCATCGGGCCATCACCAATGCGATGCAAGCCCTGGACATGCGGGGCATAAAGCAACCGGCGAAACCCTATGCGTGCGGTGCTGCGATCAGCAGCACCACGCCCCGCCGCAATGGGCAGAGCGCGGTGGGCGGCCGTCAGGCCGCCTTGGGCTTGCTGCGCGACCAGATCAGGTCATGCGTGCCGTTCTCGCCTTCGATCAGGCGGGCATAGACCGTCGCCGGGAATGAAGGATCGTCGATGGCCACCGACAGGTAATCCCGCCCGGCCTCGCTGGTTTTCTTCCACGCCGCGCCGAAGTCGTGGCCGGCCGCTTGCAGGCGGAAGTCCGGGGCGCTTTCGTTCTCGCCCTTGTCGTTGGGAACCAGCTTGACCTTGACGTTGAGAGTCAGAGTGCGGAGCTGGCCGGTAAAGCCGTCTTTCTCTGCGGTGAAGGTGCCGATGTTAGCCATGATGATTTCTCCTTTCGGGTTGAACAAGGTCGCGCCAGTGCGCCCTTGTTGTGATCCGACCGGCGGGGGATGGGCTGGCCGCACCGCGCAGCGGTCGCAACACCGTGGAGAACCTGGAAGCGAAAAGAATTTTTCCCGCGAGGAATGCGCGCAGCCCAGGGGAAATTGTTTTCGCTGGAAGGTTGCGGCCATGAAGCCCAGCCACCGCCAGGATTCAAAACAACACAAGGACGTACTGGCCGCCCGCTCCCGAATGGAGACATGGCCGGCTCGGCATCCTCGCGCGACGGCTTCACCGGCCTGCTCCCTGACACGGGCAAGGACAACACCCGGCGACAAGGGCGCAAGCGCCCCTGACGTAGCAGGCAGCCTCTTGCATGAGGCGTGGCGTGGAAGCTCCATTGCAGGGCCGGGCGGCGTGTCGGTGAACCGTCCTTCGTGACGTATAGGCGACGAACCGCCAGCGTCGAGGACGGCGCGCTTTCGTACAACCTGCGGCAGCAAGCCGGGGCATAGCCCCGCAAGTCCCGCCCATCGCGGCGGGGCGCGTTCGGAATGTCGTCGGCGCTATGCGCCGACGCACTGATGGGTTTGAGGGTTTCCCGCGCACAAGATCACTTGTGCGCCGCCCCTTCGCCGCCTGCCCGAAGGCGGAGAAGGGGCGTTCTGGCTTTGGGCACTGAAACCGGGCGCGGCCACCGCTGCGCCCGGATTTTTGACCATCGGCACCAGGACGGTACGGCCTGGGGTCGATGCTGATGGAACAGCGAAACGCCCCGGCTGGAAACCGGGGCGCTCGGTGGTGGTGAAGGTCACGCGGCGAGTGCGTGGGCCTGTTGCTCGTCGGCGTTGTCGATGGCTTCCGGCTCGTCGTTCGTCACGGCCTGATGCGCATCCTGCTCCGTGGTGTCGTCGGTGCCTTCGGCCTTGAAGATGGCGGGCATCCATCCAGTGCCATCCGCCAGCCGTTCGGCTTCGCTGGCAATGTCGGCCTTCTTCAACTTCGCTAGCCGGGTGACGTGCGCCGGGGCGTACTGCTCCACTGCTTCCAGAATGGCCGGTTTGGCGATGTGGCGGAAATAACCCTCATTGGTGGGCTTCCACCATGCCGCCATATCCAGCCCCACGGCCTGCGCCAGTTCCGCGCCCGGTTGCTGCTGCGTGGCGCGGAGTGTCACCACGTCCACCGTGACGGCCACGCATACCGCCAGCAGCCGCACCAGTTCATCTTGCGACTTCGCCAGCAGCACGGCGAACAGTTCGACGCTGTCCTCCGGCAAGCCTTCGCCTGCTACCTGCTGCAACTCGCGCAGCGCCACGGCGGCGGGCGAATCCGGTATGTCCGGGGTGATGCCTTCCAGCCGGTCTTGCGCTTTGAGGCTCACGCCCAGCGGCAAGTCGTGGCCGTAGTGGCTGCCCTGCAAGACGGTCTGCACCATGCCATGCACCAGCGCGGCAAGCGCCACTTGTGGACGCCGGGCGACTTCGATTTGCAGCGCGGCGGTGCGGTGGGCGCTCAACCGCTGCGCCAGCTTGTCGGACATGGCGGCGGTCTTGTGCTGCTCGTCGTCTTCACCTTCGTCGTCGTTCCCGGCTTCGCTTTCGCTGCCGAAACTCTGTCGCAAGCGTTCCAGCGTGCGCAGCGCCTTGGCTTCGGCTTCGCGCATCAGCCCGCGATGAATCACGGCTTCGCCGTTGCGGTCGATGGTGACGATGGCACCGGCTACGGCCTTCACGGTCGCGCCGTAGTCCTGCAAACCATCTTCCAGCGCCTGCAACTGCTCGCCCACGGTTTCGCCTTCCTCTTGCAGCGCGTCGGCCTTTTCCTCATCCTCGGCATCCAGCGCGTCATCCACGGCTGCTGCCAGTTCGTGCAGCTTGGTTTGCAGCTTCTCGATGCGCTGCGCTTCGCGCTTGGTCGGTTCGCGGCGCTCCCTCGGCGCACGCTGGAAAGCGTGCAGGTCGGTGTGGGTCACGGCGGGGGTGGCATCCACCCACGCCCAGCCTTCGGCCTTCTCCTCGGCGGCGATGCCCGCCAGCTTGTCTTGCGCCAGCCGTTCCAGCAACGTGGCATCGGTCAGATACACGCCCGCGTCACCTTCCGCGAACAGGTCGCGGCGGATGCCGCCGCCTGCGGCTTCGTAGGTGTCCAGCCCCACGAAACGCACCAGCGGATGCCGGTATGCGTCAATCTCGCGCTCGGTGAGGCGGTCGCGCAATTGGGACGGATTGCGCTGCCACGTCGGCGCGTCGTAGAAGGCGCTTTCCTGCGCGGCGTGGTCGTCGGTGATGGCAAGGGCCATCAACTGGTCGAGCGTCACGGCTTCGGCGCGGTAATCGGCCAGCAGGCGCGGCGAGACGTTCGCCAGCTTCAAGCGGCGCTGCACCACCAGCGGAGACACGCTGAAATCGGCGGCTATGTCCTCGATGGGTCGGCCTTCGGCCACCAGTGCCGCGAAGGCTTCAAACTGGTCGGCGGGGTGCATGGCTTCGCGCTGCACGTTCTCGGTGAGGCTGGCCGTGCGGGCGGTGCCATCGGCCACCAGCAGGCAAGGCACGTCCCATTCCTTGCTGATGCGGCGCTTCTTCGCCAGCAGCTTCAACGCGGCCAACCTGCGGCCACCGGCCACGACTTCGTAATGCTCGCCATCGGCGGCGGCAATGACGATGAGGTTTTGCAGCAGGCCGACACGCTGGATGCTGGCGGCGAGTTCGGGAATGGACATGCGCGGGGTCTTGCGCACGTTGCGGCCAGCAGGACGCGACACCAGCCGCGACAGGGGAACCAAAATCAGGTTCTTGGTCGGGTCGGCGGCTTCCAGCGGGATAGCGGCGGCGGTATTGAAGGTGCGGGCTTCGGTTTGGTTGATGGCGTTCATGGTGATAACTCCTAACGGTTCAGGGATGCAGCAGCGAAAGAAGCGGCAAGGGCTGCTGCCTGCCCCTGCCGCGTGGGGAATCAGGCTTTCAACTGGCGCAGGCCATCGGCCAGCATCCAGAGGGCGCGATTGAGGCGCACATCGGAATCAATGCCCTGCACCGGGCGGGTTTGCTGGCGGCGTCCGTTGGCGCTGCGGCCATGCAATCCGCCTTTGGTCAGGTTTTCTTGGGTGCGGTTGAACACGCTCCACAAGTCCGGGCGGCGGTCATCGAACCGGCGCGGCATCAGGATTTGCGATTCGGTGACGGGCGCGGGCTTGTTGTCGGAGGGGGCGTACTTGAGGGCCAGCGCGGCCCGGGCGAATACTTCGGCCTCGCCTTCGTCCAGCGTGATGCCGCGCATCAGGTCGCGGTATTCCTTCACGCGCTCGAAGCCGCTCAACACCTCGAAAGCGCCTTCAATGACGGAACCAGCCACGTCGCCTTTGTGGGGCACGCGCACATCGGCCACGGTGTCGCCGCACACAAGGCCATTGCTGCACACGAACCGGAACATGCCGGCGAGCATCTGATAGCTGCTCGTGCCATCGTGCGAATTCAGCAGCACGATTTCATTGGCTTCCGCGCCGTTGATCTGGCTGGCGTGGCGCAGGCGAATCATGTGTTTCGTGTGCTCGCGCTTGCCTTCATCGCGCACGCGTGTTTGCGTCACCATGAAGGGCTGGAACCCTTCTTTGCGAAGCTCGGCCAGCACGGCGGCGGTGGGGATGTAGCGGTACCGCTCTGAACGGCTCTCATGCGGGGCTTCCGCGAAGATGGACGGGGCCACGCGGCGGATTTGGTCGTCGGACAGCGGGTAATCGCTGCGCAGTGCCGGGGAACGGGAAGCGAAACGGGATGCGAGTTGCATGGTCTTTCTCCTGACAAAAAGAAGGTTTGCTGTTCACACCGCACACCGGATTCCTAGATTCGGAGTCCAGCCTTTCGGCTGTTCTGTGCGGTTGGCACGAGGAACCCGGTTGGCCCTGTTGCCACCGTCTTTCCTGAGTTCATCGCCCGCGACGGTCAGGAGCGCGCGGACGGGGGCCGTCAAGGAGGCAAGCGCAGGGTTGGTGCGGCCCGCAGGCGCAGCCGAGGACACGGCCCTGCGCGCCTTGATGGCACACGGACGCGGGCTACGGTCGCGTGCAAGGTGATGAAGTCAGGGGAGACGGCTGGACATGGCAACTGCCGCCGAGATGTGCTGAACCGCACGCAAGCGCAAGCGCGCAGGCCCGGATCTGGAAGCCGGGCCGTAGGCGTCAGCCGAGCGGAGGGAGGGAACGATGGAAGCCCGAAGGGGGCGAAACCCCGAAGGGGTTCGATGCGCAGCACGACAGCGCGACCGGCCATGTTTCTGGGCCGGGGACGCCCAGTCTTTTCAGAGAAAGCTCAGCGGTTATGTCTCACCAGCCTTGCCTAGCCGCCGCGCCGGGGGCTGATCTACTACAACCTAGCGGCAAAAAGTATAGAAACCGTCACTATTTTCGTAACAGTACGCATCCATTACGGTACGCTAGCTACAGGTACCACTGATCAAAGGGAGGGGGCATGGCATCTGCGAGACAGGATTTTGAACGCTTCGTGCGCTGGATTTACCAGCCGGATAGGCAGTTTCCCGGCGATGTGCGCCGCCTAGCTACCTTGGCCCTCGCTAACTTTGACGAACTCGCGGGCACCTCACGACAGCGAAGCCAGCGCTCCACCTTTCTGGTGGGCCTGATGCGGAGAGAACTTGGCGGCACGGTTGAAGCTCCCCCAGCCGACGTCGCGGAAGCAAACGCCGGTGCCTGGCCATGGGTCAGACTGCGTCACCTGACTCTTGGCCCATTTCGGGGATTCCGAGCACCTGAGCCTTTCGACCTAACTAAGCAGATCATCCTTTTCTACGGTCCCAATGGCAGCGGTAAAACCAGCCTTTGCGAAGGGTTGGAGTATGCCCTTCTCGGGGATGTCGAAGAAGCCGGCAATAAACGCATTGCGGCCAGGACGTATCTGGCAAATGTCCACGACAGGCGATTCGATCCTCCAGTGCTTAAGGCCACGGATCAACAAGGACGCGAGGTAGATGTTGCTGCAAATCTCGACACGTATCGCTTCTGTTTCATAGAAAAGAACCGAATTGACGCATTCTCAAGAATCGCTGCCCGACCCAATGCCCAGCGGGCCGAACTAATCGCCACACTCTTTGGCATGGACCAGTTCAATGAATTCGTAGGCCACTTCAACGAGAGCATCGACGGGCAGCTTGTCCTAGTCGCCGAGCGACAAACTACTTTGACGTTGCGCCGGAACGCGCTGAAGGCAGACCAAGCAACCGTTGATGGCGAAGCCGCTTCCCTACAAGCACTGAACGAAGAGGAATCCCTTCTAGCCAAGGAGTACGCAGTTGAACTGACATATCAAGCTCTGAAAGGCTTGATTGGCACTGCTGAAGCTCCTGGACGTCTTCAAGAACTTGACGACATTCTGGGTGCGGTCCCTCCGAATGTTCTTGGCGTCACACGACAAGGTCTCCAAGACGCTTTCGCAGAGGCACACCAGTGCTCCCAGGAGCTCGACGGGGTCATTGCTTCGCTTCGGGCCAAGAGCGACCAAGTGTCCTTCAAGGCGCTGTACAACTCTGTTCTCGCTTTACAGAAGACTGTCGGAGATCGCTGCCCCGCCTGCGACACACCACTGGCTGGAGACACTCATGTTGCTGCAGATCCCTTTAAGAAGGCGACCGACGGCTTGCAACAACTTGAAGAGTTGGGCGCTCTCCAAGAACGACAAAAGACTATCGAAGTAAAACTTGGCCAAGCCTCTCGCGCGTTGCGGCAAATGTTCTCGCCACTCAGCACATTCATAGCTGCTCATCAAGAAGAGGAGTCAGTAGTCGGTCGTTGGGCTTTGCAGCTGCCTGCGGAGCCTGGCGGTCGTTGGTGGACAGATATTTATCCCCTACCCTCCACGGAACCGCGCGGATCGCCTTCGCTGGAGGAGATCCTGGCAGTGGTAGACCGCATGACCGCGCAAGACGAAGCGTCAAGGGCGGCTCAGCGGGATCGACAACCGCACATCGACGAGCGTCGGCGACTCAACGAATTCCAGCTAAAGGTGCAAGCGCAGGACCTCAAACGGCAACAATTACAAGCGGATATCGATGCAGCGCGTAACCGCATCATAGCGTTCGACGAAACAAATGCCGGGCTGATCGCACAAGCGGAGCAGGAGAAGCTAGATATCGCCCGCGACACGCCGTACAAGACTGCCTACGACAGATTTCTCGAAGCGCTTAGATCTTATAGAGATCAACTCCCTGGTCAGCTAATGGCTGGCTTGAATGACGCCGCCAGAGATCTCTATAACGCATTCAATCGCAATGATCGTGAGGAGGACAAACTATCAGCGCTGCATCTGCCTTTGACCGGCGATGAAAAGATCGAGATCAGCTTCCGTGGAAATCCCGGGGTTCGCGTCGATGCACTCCACGTTCTGAGCGAAGGGCATATCCGCTGTCTCGGCCTTGCCATTTTGATGACCAAGGCGAAGAGCATCGGCTGCCCGGTTATCGTTTTCGACGATGCCATCAACGCTATTGACCATGACCATCGAGGTGGAATCCGGGAGGCGATTTTTGAAGGCGACCACTTCGCTCAAATCCAACTGATCGTCACCTGCCACAGCAACGAATTCATCAAAGACATTCAACAACACCTGCCTGCCCAGCGCAGAAGTGCGTGCCAGGTCTACCTGCTCCGACATCACGATGGCAACTATCAACCGAGAGTTACCGGTAACGTACCGAGCGCGAACTACATCGCGAAGGCCAGGGCAGCAAGGGAGGCACTCAACGACCGAGACGCGCTCGCCGCGTCTCGCCAAGCCTTAGAGATGCTGGGCGAAAAGACTTGGCGCTGGCTTGGAAGTCATGACCAGGGAGTGCTTAATCTCATGCTGGCCGGGGTCGGTGCGGAACCTGGGCTGAGAAATCTATGCGAAGCATTGGTCAAAAAGTTGCGAGACTCTCAGACCTTCAACCATGCGAACAAGGAGCCCCTCCTTGCCGCGTATGGCCGCATCTTGGGCATTCCCGTCACCAACCTTGTCTGGACCTACCTAAACAAAGGTACTCATGAGGAGGCAGATCGCGATGACTTTGATGGGGAGCTCGTGGAGACCGTTGTCCAAACCCTTGAAGAGCTAGACCGCCTCGATCTGCGAGGCGGACGCTAGCACTCGCTGCTGCACGCACGCCTGGTCTTGGCTGGGCGTAGCGGTGAAGCAAACCAGAGAGCAATTGCAGGGACGCAGTAAACCCCTTCCGATACTGGCAGACGGTTAGCAGCTTCAGCAGCTAACCGTAATGCCGGTCGTTGAGCGATGACACCTCGGATACCGAATGTGGCTTGGTGTCGTAGCTCACCGCGGTGATGTCATGGATAACCAATGAATCACGCTTCATTCTCAGCGCGGGATGCACTGAGCGGTGTGGGTACCATGGAAGCTCACGCTCCTTGAACAGAATCGACGGACTGAACCACTTTCCCGGGCCATCTTCTTCGTACTCCCAGAGTGCGATGTCGGCCGTCGCTTGAGATCCATCTGCATCGGTGACTTCACAAGCCTTGCGAAAGAGAACCACATTGTCGCCGCCCACTCGTTCGCCCGGACGTCGTCCCTGAGCGGATGGATAAATGATGCCATCAACGTTCAACGTGCCATGCGCAGCTAGATAGTCTGCGACCGCCTGAGTGACCAGGTAGTTGCGATCCTGCAGCTCGGGAACGACTGGTGCTGACAGTCGGTCACCAAGTGTCCTGAGAAAATCTCGGCGTTGCGCTGCAGAGCGGGTCGCGCGGTCAAATAAGCTGGCCCCGTTCCTAAGTTCCACACTAGCCAAGCGCCGAAGATCCAACAGTCGTAAAGGACGAGTCACTTCAAAGGCGGCAAGCGCAACTCTACTGCCGACCGGAGGGCGCACTTCGGCGATGCATATCTCAGGAGTGGTGGCACCGTAGAAGGCAGGCTGACCTTGTCCGTTCATGCGACCAGCGGCGCCGATCCCCGCGGACGGCGATCCCAAAAACCGCTCTGGCCAGCGAAGTGCAGATGCCATGGACTCGTCTGTCTGGAATACACGGCCACGGTAAAGTGTTCCTAACGGAGCCTCCGGCCCAGCCGGTATGATCACCGGCTGCCCCTCGCCGTCGCGGTCATCGGCGATCTCGCCGAAAATCTCGTCGAGCAGTGAAGTCGCTTTTGGATTGAAGAAGCGAACATCTGTATGGAGGCTTTCCTCCATCTCCCTCCAGGCGTTCCCTAACGGCTCTGCCATGGACGGCTTGCGAACAAACCACGGGTCATCATCACCATATCGAGACTCTCCCGAGTCAGCATCAAACCAGAGGTTTCCTAGGTACTCGACGATGACCTCAACAGCGTCCTGTGGCGCTTGAGTCAATTGTGAAATCGTCTCGTGCAAGTCTTGGCCGGCGGGAGTGCGGCCAAAATGCACTACTGCCATTGTGTGGCTGGATTCCTCGAAGAACGTATCAATTACTTCGTCGCACAGATTGGCCACCATCCAAAGATCGGCTGACTGCTGATTCTCCTCGCAGTATTCACACGGATTCTCAGACGTTGCCGCCTCTTCAATCAAGCGCCGCAAGTATGGCTCACCCACGCAACCCGGACAAATAAAGCTCATACGAAAGTCCTATTCGAGGTTTACATTGAACGGTGCATATACCGAACGAAACATTGTCAGAACCTGGCGCCTGACAGAGTCCAACTGATCTGCACTGCGTTGCGAAAGCTCAAACGTGGGGCAGTCGGGAACTCCACAACCACAAGGTCTTATTTCGCCTTCCCTAAGCCCAGTCACGAAAATACGACGAAGATCATCGACATGGCGGACGACCTTCTCCAGCGTCGTTCGAATGCCCCTATCCCTCAGGTTGTGGATCGACGGGATACGTCTAATCTCATCGCCTTCGCGAGTCCGCCATACACCGGTATTTAGTGCGCGAATAGTATCTTCGATTGCCTGCTGGAAAGCAGGCAGAGAGCTTTCTTGCTGAAACGGCGTGCGAAAAGCAGATCGGTTGAATACTGCGGCCATCAACTGCAGTGCGTCGGTATCGGACAGATCTGGAAAGTCATCAACAAAGCTGCGAATGTCCGCCTCCGCATCGGGAAACTCGATCCCTCGAACGAAACGATGCAGTAGGTACTCAGCGCGAAGCCGCAAGTTCTCCTCAAACTCCACACCTGACCAGATGGTGACATGGTCCACACCGAGAGCGCCCGCGGCTTCCTCAATCCGACTGCGGCTTGCGTCCGAGACCGCACCGCGCGAAACGAACTTAAACGCGTCCGGCGCTGCACCTGCGGCTTTCATCGACTTTTCCATGTCACCTCTTGCTTTCGCTAACGTCAAGGTGCTCCGGTTCGCACATTGAATGATGGTCTTGCGAGATGGCCTGTCATCAAAGGGCTCGGTGCCTGTGATGTCCCTACCCTGATCACCTCCCGACTGACCGCGCCAGACCAGGTCACGCCAACCGGCCCGCAAGTGGTACGCAAAGACGAGACGCTCAAACTGGATGCCGCTGAAATCCTCGAAATGGATTGGTGAAACCATTACCGTCGCCATGTCCCTGCCCTTTTGCCAAGTTATCTATTCGTCGATACGCCTCACTACGCCCCAACGGGTTTCGGCGATAGCCAATGAAAGCCACCATTGCCCCATCGTATGCAACGTCAACGCTCATGGAGTGCAATATGGAGAATACCCCGTCAGGCCCAGTGGGCAGAGCTTATGACTCGAAGAGCAGCCTCACTGCCCCGCTGCCGGGCTCGACCGCCTATGAGGAGCTTCCTCAGTTTCCAAAGTCCTGCGCCCTGCCCTTCCGTCGCACCATACGCAGAAAGGAGCTGCATCTGATCGTTCCTTTAGCTGAAACGACCATCTACGAAATGGAGCGCCGCGGCGAGTTCCCGCGTCGCTTTAATCTGACGCCTCGTTGCGTCGTGTGGGACTTGGCCGAAGTGGAAGCCTGGATCGAAGAACGGAAACAAACCTCTCGCGGCAGCAGCTCCAAACCGGATGTCCACCTACGAAAAACCCGCCCTGTTCGGGCGGGTTCGAGCCAGGAATGAGGTCGATGCGCCTCATCCGACCAGGGCTTGCAGCTCCTTGAACGCAGAACGCGGCAGCCGCTGGCCCTCCTTGGCCACGTTGACCTGCAAAGCCACCTGCGACACATCCAGGACGTTCCTAGCCAGAGAATAGCTGCCCTTGGCCTGCAGCCAGGTCAGCACATCCGCCAGGTGCCAGATCGACGCACTCCCCTCATGCACTGGAGCAGGAAAGCTGCTCGGATGGGCCAGCATCAGTTTGCGCATGTTCTGTCGTGACACGCCAACCATCTCCGCCACATCGGTCAGGCCGACAAGATCCGGAGCAACCTCGATCAGTCTGGCCGACGGTGCGGCGCTCCGTACATCGGCCAGAGCGCTGCGGACAGCCGCATCAGCACTATCCGCCTCGCGGGTGAATTCCAGCGCAAGCCGCCCCGGCTGCCCTATGCCGACCAGGGCATCATCGCAGCCAGCCTCGCCCAAGCGCTCGACCAATCCATTCGGGTCGCGGTCATCGTCGGCGAGCTGGTATTTCAGGGTGAAGGTGTATTCCATCGTGCTACTCCTCAGCATCGTCGTCAGCTTCATACCGCTTGCGGTGCGTCGTGCAGTTGTCCACTACTCGCCGTAAGGCGCGTGCGTGGTTCCCAGAGTTCCTGGGAGTACTCCATACCGAGGTAATACAGAATTCACCGCAACGACACTCCTCGTCGTTGTACGGGCAATAAATTCGCCCCCAGGCGTGACTCCCGCCGACTTCAACACGCCATCCTTGCGCTTCGGCGTGCTGAAGGGCTTCCTCGACCTCTTTTTTCGGATGAGAGGAACGCGCCATCAATGGTCTCCAGTATGTGGATGGCTGACATGGTTGTCAAGTGACAACCATGTCTCCATTTCAGGCCATCGCGCTCAACGTAGGCACTACAACGTTTTCCGGCATCAGCCTCGGCACGTAGGTCTGCCCATCGATCCAGGCATCAACCATGTTCGCCCACTCCTGCAGCATGTGCCGCCGCTGCTCGGCGTACTCGGCTTTGTTGTAGATTG
>NZ_SCND01000098.1:0-16584 GCF_005503585.1 Pseudomonas sp. 2VD | reverse complement strand
CCGCCGCTTCATGCAGGCCATCGGCCGCGACGACCTGGCCAGCGACCCGCGACTGGCCAGCAACGACGGGCGCGATGCGCGCCGCGACGAACTCTATGGGGTTATCGACCGCTGGGTCGCCTCGCAGCCCCTGGAGGAAGTGCTGGCGGTGCTGGCGCGAGCCGAAGTCCCGGCCAGCCGCATCTACTCCGCCGAAGACATGTTCCGCGATCCGCAATTCCTTGCCCGCGAGATGTTCCTCTCGGCACGCTTGCCGGACGGCAAGCCGTTCCGTATGCCTGGCATCGTGCCCAAGCTGTCCGCCACGCCAGGCTCGGCGGATTGGGTAGGCCCGGAACTGGGCGAGCATACCGATGCCCTGCTCGCCGAGCTGGGCTACGACAGCGAGGGCATCGCCGCCCTGCGCCGGGAAGGCGCCATCTGAACGGTACGTGGAGCCCTTCATCGGTGCTCCGCGGACAGGGCGGCCCCTCTCCCCTATCCAGCCAGGGAGAGGGGGTTATCCGCACGCTTCCACGAGCATGGCGCCATCCGGCAAGAGCCGCTGCACCGGCGCGCGCCTTCGCCTGAACGCCCGATGCGCAACGCGCCGTCGAACGAGACGGCGCTAGCGCGACGAATACAGCAGCACGTGATCCCGCTCGCGGAAGGTCGCCAGCACGTCTTCCTCCATCCGCCCGACCAGCACCTGCAATTCGCGGCGAATGGTCTGCACGGCATCCTCGAGATAGCTTTCGTCGTTCAACTGCACCTTGGCGATGACCCGCTGCAACAGGGTTTCCCCCTGCGGATCGACCAGCGTGACCACCCGTCCGCCATCGGGCCGGGGCTGGCTGAGGGTGAAGGGATGGGGAGCGAAGGCATCGGCCAGTCGTTGCTTCAGGCTGTCCAAATCAGGTCTCCTGTTTCGACGATAAGACTCGTCAAAGACCGAAAAAACGCGAATAGGGTTCGTCGATGCAAGCATTTACCGGACTAACGGCAGCATCTGGCGAAAGGCCACGAGCCGGCGCAAATAGCCATTCGAGCTGAGCCAGGCCAACGCAACGATCAGCCCGCTATAAGGAAAGCGCCGGGAAAAACTCCAACCATCCCACCCTCGCGCAACGCCTTCACCTGCTTGAAATTGCAGTATCCGGCGCGTCCGTCAGGCAGTAACAACGAGACTTCCCCCTGCGTGTCGAACAGCGAGGATCTCATGACTGCCTTCGCATCCCCCCGCGGCGCCTGGCGCGCCTTCATCCTCGCGCTGGCATTCGCCGCCGGCACGGCACAGGGCTCACTGCTGTTCGGCGCCGTCGGCCTGGCCAACGACCAGTACGCGCGTCCGGTCGCCGACACCGAGATCGCCAGCACCGCCGTGCTCGCCGATTGTCGTGGCTTCGTCGGGACCATCGCCAGGATCGTCCTGCTGGACGGCTCGATCCGCTGCAACGAGGCTTTCCCCTATGGCTTCGCCAGCCCGATCAGTACCAGCGTCTACTATCCGGCGGACATCGCCGCGTCCGACGCCAAGCTTCCGGTCATCACCTTCGTCGGCGGCATACTTTCCAACGCCGGCAACTATCACGAACTGATGAAACTGTGGGCCAGCCACGGCTTCATCGTGGTGATCTCTTCCGACTTCATCAACTCCTTCCCGCTGATGCACGCCCTCGGCATCCTCGAGGTCGCGAAACTGGACAAGGACCCGGCCTCAGCCCTGCATGGCAGGGCCGACTTTTCCCGGACCCTGGTCGCCGGGCACTCCGCCGGCGGCCAGGCCACGCTGCAGAGCGCCAGCCTCTCTGCACAAGCCCTGCAACTCATCGAACCACGGTTGAAGCTGGTCGGCGCCCTGCCGATCGAGCCAGGCCCCCTGGCCATCGGTTCCACGGTAAAGACCCCGACCCTGCTGCTGACCGGACTGGCCGATGTGGTCGTGCCGCCGCTCAGTTGGCCGATCCTCTGGCAGGGCCCGTTGATCCGCGACGCGCCCGCCTGGGGCGCCACGGCCACCACGGCGACCCACTTCAGCCCGCTGCGACAGATCGAGTACAACGAGTTCGCCGGCATCAGCGTCGCCTGGGCGCTGTACCAGGGAAAGAACGATGCCCAGGCCCGCGACTATTTCGTCGGGCGCTACTACAAGCTGGCCAGCGACATCCAGTTCAACGATCCACTGAGGCTGCTCCGCCCCTCGCGCAACAAACTCGCCGCCGCCCTTTGAGAAGACATGAAAAAGCCCGCCATCAAGGCGGGCTTCTTCCTTTCACGACAGGCTCAGAGCGGCTTGCCGCGATTGCCGTGCTGGCTGACGAAGGCCTGCACCTTGGCCAGCTCGTTCGGCAATACGGTGCAGCGCTCCTCGCGCTCGAACAGGTCGGCGAGGTGCGCAGGCAGCGCCGGCGCCTGGCCGATGCCGGCCTTCTCCACCGCTTCGGGGAACTTGACCGGGTGCGCAGTGCCCAGGGTCACCATCGGCACGCTCAGGCTGCGCCGGCATTCGCGGGCGGCACGCACGCCAATGGCGGTGTGCGGGTCGAGCAACTCGCCACAGGAGCGGTATACCTCGGCGATGGTCTCGCAGGTCTGCTCGTCGCTGACCGCCAGGGAGTCGAACAGCTTGCGCGCCTCGGTCCAGCGCTGGTCTTCCACCGACAGCTTGCCGCTGGCCTTGAAGGCATCCAGCAGTTCGGCGACGGCCTTGCCGTTGCGGCCGTGCAGGTCGAACAGCAGGCGTTCGAAGTTGGACGAGACCATGATATCCATCGACGGCGACAGCGAGGGATGCAGGGTGTCCTTGTCGTAGCGGTTGCCGCTCATGAAGCGGTGCAGGATGTCGTTGCGGTTGGTCGCGACGATCAGTTGGCTGACCGGCAGGCCCATGTTGCGCGCCAGGTAGCCGGCGAAGATGTCGCCGAAGTTGCCGGTCGGCACCGAGAACGCCACCGAGCGATGCGGCGCGCCGAGCTGCAGCGCGGCATGGAAGTAGTAGACGATCTGGGCCATGATCCGCGCCCAGTTGATCGAGTTCACCGCTACCAGGCGGGTACCCTTGAGGAAGCCCTGGTCGGCGAAGCTGGCCTTGACCATCTCCTGGCAGTCGTCGAAGTTGCCTTCGATGGCGATGTTGTGGATGTTGTCGCCGAGGATGGTGGTCATCTGCCGGCGCTGCACCTCGGACACGCGGTTGTGCGGGTGCATGATGAAGATGTCGACGTTGTCGCAACGGCGGCAGCCTTCGATGGCCGCGGAGCCGGTATCGCCGGAGGTGGCCCCCATGATCACCACGCGCTCGCCGCGCTTGGCCAGCACATGGTCGAGCAGCCGGCCGAGCAGTTGCAGGGCGAAGTCCTTGAAGGCCAGGGTCGGGCCGTGGAACAGCTCCAGCACCCATTCGTTGCCGTTCAACTGGCGCAGCGGCGCCACTGCGTCATGGGCGAAGACGCCATAGGTTTCCTCGAGGATCTTCTTGAAGTCGGCATCGGCGATGCTGCCGGCGACGAACGGGCGCATCACCCGGAAGGCCAGCTCGTGGTAGGGCAGGCCGACCCAGGAGGCGATCTCCTCGAGGGTGAAGCGTGGCAGGTTTTCCGGGACGTAGAGGCCGCCGTCGCTGGCCAGGCCGGCGAGGAGGACATCTTCGAAGTTCAGGGCGGGCGCTTGGCCGCGGGTGCTGATGTAACGCATGTTCAAAACCTTCGCTGTTGACGCGGGCCCGCGAACGGCGCCCGGCGTTCGATCAATTCAGTTGTTCGACACGGATACGGACCACCGGCCCGGACACGCCTTCCAGCGCTTCCAGGGCGGCGATGGCATCGTTGATGCGTTGTTCGATGACCCGGTGGGTAACCAGGATCATCGGCACCAGGCCGTCCTGTTCCTCGGCCTCCTTCTGCATGATCGATTCGATGTTGATGCCGCGCTCGGACAGGATGGTGGCCACCTGGGCCAGTACGCCCGGGTGGTCCTTGGCCTGGATGCGCAGGTAGTAGGCGCTTTCGCAGGCTTCGATCGGCAGGATCGGGTGGTCGGACAGCGCGTCCGGCTGGAATGCCAGGTGCGGTACGCGGTTCTCCGGATCGGAGGTCATGGCGCGGACCACGTCGACGAGGTCGGCCACCACCGAGGAAGCGGTCGGCTCCATGCCGGCACCGGCGCCGTAGTAGAGGGTCGAGCCGACGGCGTCGCCGTTGACCATCACCGCGTTCATCACGCCGTTGACGTTGGCGATCAGGCGATCCGAGGGAATCAGGGTCGGGTGCACGCGCAGCTCGAAGCCGCTCTCGGTGCGACGCGCCACGCCCAGGTGCTTGATGCGATAGCCGAGGGCGTCGGCGTAGTTGACGTCGGCGCTGGTCAGCTTCGAGATGCCTTCGGTGTAGGCCTTGTCGAACTGCAGCGGAATCCCGAAGGCGATCGAGGCGAGGATGGTCAGCTTGTGGGCGGCGTCGATGCCTTCCACGTCGAAGGTCGGGTCGGCCTCGGCATAGCCCAGGGCCTGAGCCTCGGCGAGCACGTCGGGGAAGGCACGGCCCTTCTCGCGCATTTCGCTGAGGATGAAGTTGCCGGTACCGTTGATGATCCCGGCCAGCCAGTTGATGCGGTTGGCCGACAGCCCCTCGCGGATCGCCTTGATCACCGGGATGCCGCCGGCGACAGCGGCCTCGAAGGCGACGATCACGCCCTTCTCGCGGGCCTTGGCGAAGATCTCGTTGCCGTGCACGGCGATCAGCGCCTTGTTCGCGGTGACCACGTGCTTGCCGTTCTCGATGGCCTTGAGCACCAGCTCGTGGGCCAGGGTGTAGCCGCCGATCAACTCGACGACCACGTCGATCTCGGGATTGCACGCTACGTCGAAGATATCGGCGGTGATGGGGGTCGCACCGGTATCGCACTTCGGGTTCGGCCGGCGGGCGGCGATCTGCGCAACCTCGATACCGCGCCCGGCACGGCGGGCAATCTCCTCGGCGTTGCGTTCGAGTACATTGAAGGTACCGCCACCGACGGTCCCCAACCCACAGATGCCTACTTTGACCGGTTTCACGCTGGAACTCCCCATCTCACCTACGACGGCCGGACGCGCCGGCCTGCTATGGTTCCCCGATCGAATCGAGGTTGACGCGACCACTGTACGGGCCACGACACATCCTGGCGATGGATTCCGCCAGCGGGCGACGGAAATCGCCAATGATGAAAACAAAAGAGCCGCACATTACGAAGCGGCTCTTTATTAGTCAATTGTTCGGCAGACCCGGCGCTATTTGGCCTCCAGCGCCAGCTTGGCCAACTGCTTGGCCGGCTGGTAGCCGGGGAGCAACTGGCCGTTGGCGAGGACGATCGCCGGCGTTCCCTGCACCCCGACCATCTGGCCCATCTGGAACTGCTTGTCGACCGGGTTCTTGCACTCGGAAGACTTGATCTCCTTGCCGTTCATCATGGCGTCCATCGCCTTGGTCGGCTCCTTCGCACACCAGACCGCCTGCAGTTGCTTGTCGCCCGCCGACTGCGGCCCCTGGCGCGGGAACGCCATGTAGCGCACCTCGATCCCCTGCTCGGTCAGGTCCGGCACCTCGGCATGCAGCTTCTGGCAGTACGGGCAGGTGGTATCGGTGAACACCGTGATGTGCGCCTTGGCCTGGCCCTTGGCCGGATACACCACCATCTCGCTGGCGGGCACGCCGTTGATCGCCTTGGCGATCGCCTGGCTCTCGGCCTTCTCGGTCAGGTTGACCGGCTTGCCGTCCTTCACCTGGTAGAGGTAGCCCTGCATGACGAACTGGCCGTCGGCGCTGGCGTAGAGCACCCGGCCGCCCTTCAGCTGCACCTGGTAGAGCCCCTGCAGCGGGCTGCTGGCGATGGAGTCGATGGGCAGGTCCGGTTGCAGGGCCTGCAGGGTCTTGCGGATGTTCTGATCGGCATTGTCTGCCAGGGCCAGGGTACTCATCAGGCCGAGGGCGGCAGCAGCCAGAAAACGGGTCACGCGCATGTGTCACTCCTGTCGTGCGGTCGGCGAAGCCTACCATAGACCGCTATCCCGACGGGCCCGACGCTTGTCGCAGAACGCTACGAAAGCGCCTCTTTTCGGATAGGTACGGATTTTTCGGACAAAGCGTCAGCCTCGCGGGTGGTGGCGTGCGTGCAGATCCTGGAGGCGGGCCCGGGCGATATGGGTATAGATCTGGGTGGTCGACAGGTCGCTGTGGCCGAGCAGCATCTGCACCACCCGCAGGTCGGCGCCATGGTTGAGCAGGTGGGTGGCGAAGGCGTGACGCAGGGTGTGCGGCGAAATCGACGTGCCGATCGCCGCCACCTGCGCGTGATGCTTGATGCGATGCCAGAAGGTCTGGCGGGTCATCTGTTCGCCGCGCAGGCTGGGGAACAGCACGTCGCTGGGCCGCCCGCCGAGCAGGTCGCCGCGGGCCTCGCGCAGGTAGCGTTCGAGCCAGCCGATGGCTTCCTCGCCGAGCGGCACCAGGCGCTCCTTGCTGCCCTTGCCGAAGACCTTGACCACGCCCTGGCGCAGGTTGACCTGCTCCAGGGTCAGGCCGACCAGTTCGCTGACCCGCAGGCCGCAGGCATACAGCACTTCGAGCATGGTGCGATCGCGCAGGCCCAGCGGGTCGTCGACTTCCGGCGCCGCCAGCAATGCCTCGACGTCCGCTTCGGAGAGGGATTTCGGCAACGGCTTGCCCAGTTGCGGCAGGTCCACCTGCAAGGTGGGATCCTCGGCGATCAGGCCATCGCGCAGGCAATAGCGGTAGAAGCCACGCAGGCCGGAGAGGAAGCGCGCGGTCGAGCGAGCCTTGTAGCCCTGTTCCAGGCGCCAGGCCAGGTGATCGAGGATGGCGTCGCGGCCGATGCCCTCCAGGCGCAGCCCGCGGCCATCGAGCCAGGCGTTGAACTGCTGGAGGTCGTTGCGATAAGCCTCGCGGGTGTTGTCGGCAAGGCCTTTTTCCAGCCACAGGGCATCGAGGAAACGGTCGATCAGGGGATGTTCGAGGGTACTCATGGATGAAGGCTGCGAACCAAATGAAAGCGCGGCTAGTCTTTCATAGCCTGGGCGCTATCGCGAGCGTTGGCCGTCATCGCCACGTAATGGTTAGTCAGGCCGGTCGACAGGAGGTCGGCCGGCTTCCCGTGCCCGCGGGAAAAAGCGGAGCCATGTGGCTCGATGGTTCGCCCCGGCTCAGGACGAGCGGAGCGACGCTGACAAGGAATCCTCGATGGACCAGAACGCTATCCTGCTCGCCCTCGGCGGCATCGGTGCCGCCGCCCTGCTCAGTCAATGGCTGGCCTGGCGCCTGCGCCTGCCAGCCATTCTTTTCCTGCTGCTGTCCGGGATCGTCGCCGGCCCGCTGCTCGGCTGGCTCGATCCGGACGAGATGTTCGGCCCCCTGCTGTTCCCACTGGTATCCCTGGCAGTGGCGCTGATCCTCTTCGAGGGCAGCCTGACCCTGCATTTCAGCGAATGGAAGGAAATCGGCACCGTGGTGCACCGAATGGTGACCATCGGCGCGCTCTCGACCTGGGGCGTGATCGCCCTGGCCGCCCACTACCTGCTCGACTTCAGCTGGGAAATGGCCCTGCTGTTCGGCACCCTGACCCTGGTCACCGGGCCCACGGTGATCGTCCCGATGCTGCGGGTGGTCCGGCCCAAGGCCGCGGTGGCGAACATCCTGCGCTGGGAAGGCATCGTCATCGATCCCATCGGCGCCCTGCTGGCGGTAGTGGTGTACAGCTTCATCATCTCCAGCGGCGAAGGCGACGGCTGGCTGCACAGCCTGCAGACCTTCGGCGGGGTGATCCTCTGCGGCAGCCTGTTCGGCATCCTCGGCGGCTGGGCGCTGGGCATCGTCCTACGCCGCCACTGGCTGCCGGACTACCTGCACAACCTGGCGACGCTGGCCGCGGTGCTGGGCGTTTTCATCGCCTCGAACCGGGTGATGCACGAATCCGGACTGCTCGCCGTCACCCTGATGGGCATGGGCCTGGCCAACATGAAGGGCGTCGACGTACGGCAGATCCTGCACTTCAAGGAAAACCTCAGCGTCCTGCTGATTTCCGGCCTGTTCATCCTCCTGGCCGCGCGCCTGGACATCAATGCCCTGCTCGGCCTGGGCCCGGCGGCGCTGCTGGTGTTGCTGCTGATCCAGTTCGTCGCCCGGCCGCTGAACGTGGCGCTGTCGACCTGGGGTTCGCCGCTGAGCTGGCGCGAGCGCGCCCTGCTCAGCTGGATCGCCCCGCGCGGGATCGTCGCCGCGGCGGTCTCGGCGATCTTCGCCATCCGCCTGGGCGCCGAAGGCCATGCCCAGGCGGCGCTGCTGGTGCCACTGACCTTCCTGGTGATCATCGGCACGGTGGTCCTGCAAAGCGCCACCGCCCGCCCCCTGGCGCGCCTGCTGAAGGTCGCCGAGCCCTCGCCCAGCGGCTACCTGATCGTCGGCGCCAATCCGGTCGGGCGCGCCATCGGCAAGGCCCTGAAGAGCCTCGGCAGCCGCGTGCTGCTGACTGATTCGAGCTGGGAAAACATCCGCGCCGCCCGCATGGACAACCTGCCCACCTATTTCGGCAATCCCACCTCGCAGCACGCCGAAGCCCACCTCGACCTGG
The DNA here is from genome assembly GCF_005503585.1 of Pseudomonas sp. 2VD. Classification (NCBI taxonomy): domain Bacteria; kingdom Pseudomonadati; phylum Pseudomonadota; class Gammaproteobacteria; order Pseudomonadales; family Pseudomonadaceae; genus Pseudomonas; species Pseudomonas sp. 2VD. The sequence continues at coordinate 7,989 of NZ_SCND01000098.1, read as the reverse complement.
TCGGCATCGGTCATTTGCTGGGGGTTTCTCCGGCCGGCGAGCTGAACACCCTGGCGGCCATGCGCTTCCGCCACGAGTTCGGCCATCGCCAGCTGTTCGGCCTGCCGACCAGCCAGGAAGCCAAGCGTACCGACAAGCACCGCTCCAGCGACGAACACCGTGGCCGCCCGCTTGGCCAGCGACCGCTGACCTACGCGCAGTTCGCCAGCCTGCTGTCGCGCGGCGCCGAAATCCGCACCACCCTGCTCACCGACACCTTCGGCTGGAACGACTACCAGGCGCTGCACGGCGAGTCCGCGATCCTGCTGTTCGCCCGCGATCCGAACGGCAGGATGCACGTCGCCACGCCACAGTCCACGCTGGCGCCGGGCACCGGCTGGACGCTGCTGTCGCTGATCGAGGCGGAACCGTCAGTCAGCAAGTCGCAGGCCACGGAGATCGCCGACTAGACTTCAACGAACCGACGAAAGACCGTCGTCACCCTATCCAAGGTTGGGTGACAAACGAAGCCCACGAAGAGGATGATTGCATCTAGCCATCATCCTCTTTTTTCATCAGGTCATGACCATGTCCAATCAACAACATTCCCGCCTGGGCCAGATCCTGATCAACAAGGGGCTGATTAGCGCCGCCCAACTGGACGCCGCGATCCAGGCGCAGTTGAGCAACCACAAGCGCCTGGGCGAAACCCTGATCGAGCAGGGCCTGCTGAGCGAACGGCAACTGAAGAAGGCGCTGAAGAAGCAGACCAACCTGCGCCTGGCCGCGACCCTGGTCGCCGCCCTGCTCAGTCCGTTCCAGATGGCCAGCGCCGACATCCAGCGCATGCAGCCGCCAGCGGCCATGAGCCGCCAGGAATTGCCGAAGAACCTGCGTCCGCTGACCGACGTCGAGATGAGCAACGTCAACGCCCAGGGCCTCAACGAAAGCCTCGAGGGCCTGTTCCTGAAGGCCGAGGGCGGCGACGGCCTGGCCGCGGTGAAGCAACTGGCGAAGCTGGTGATGCCGGTGCTCGACAGCCTGGAGGCGGAAACCTCGATGAGCGACGTTCGCTACGAAACCGGCAAGACGCAAAGCACGCTCAACCCCGACGGCTCGGTCAACCTGCGCCTGCCGAGCAGTATCGGCGAGGTGCGCTTCGACAATATCCGCATTGCCGGCGCGCCGCGCGAGCAGACGTTCGGCAGTGTCAGCCTGCAACAGATCGACCTGTCCCAGGCTTCCCTGAAGATCAGCCTGCGGCCCTGATCCCAACCCAGGGCCGGATCGTCCGGGGATATGGAAAAGGCACCCCTGGGTGCCTTCTTTCCGCCTGGCTCAAGCCGCCTGGCTGGCCGGGAACCCCGGCAGGACCGGAACCGGCCGCTTTTCGTCGTCGATGGCGACGAAGCTGAACAGGCCGTGTATGGCCTTCTCGCGACCGTCGGCGTACATGCTTTCCAGGTACACCTCGACCTCCACCTTGAGGCTGGTGTTGCCGACCTTGACCACCCGGCCGACCAGTTCGACGATCGAGCCCGCCGGGATCGGGTGGTTGAAGTCGATGCGATCGGTGGAGACGGTCACCAGCGGCAGGCGGCAGAAACGGGTCGCGGTGATGAACGAGACCTCGTCCATCCAGGCCAGCGCAGTCCCGCCGAACAGGGTGTTGTGGTGATTGGTGGTGGGCGGGAATACCGCCTTGGTCACACGGGTTTCGGAAAGCTCGGTGCGACGCAGGATTTCTTGCTCTCTGGGGGTCATGCCACGAATACCGGATGGAGTGGCTGCCTGGGTGCCGCGGATGTTGTACTGGTTATGCGCTGCCGTGGGCAGTAGGAAGCGCCGCCGGAAAGGCGAACGCCAGACATGAAAAAAGCAGCCCTCGGGCTGCTTTTCTCGGAGAAGAACCGGATTAGACCAGTTTTTCCTTGATGCGCGCGGCCTTGCCGGACAGGGCGCGGAGGTAGTACAGCTTGGCCTTGCGCACGTCGCCGCGACGCTTGACGCTCAGGCTGTCGACGATCGGGCTGTAGGTCTGGAAGGTACGTTCCACGCCCACGCCGTTGGAGATCTTGCGCACGGTGAAGGCGCTGTTCAGGCCACGGTTGCGCTTGGCGATGACGACGCCTTCGAAGGCCTGCAGACGCTGACGGTCGCCTTCCTTCACCTTGACCTGGACGATCACGGTGTCGCCGGGGGCGAACGCCGGGATCTCTTTGTTCATCTGTTCAGCTTCGATCTGCTGAATGATCTTGTTGGTCATGCTGTGCTCCTAAGACCGGCAATCGGCCAGCCATCGATACGTTAACTATCGTCCCGCTGACGGATGTATTCCGCCAGCAGCTTCTGCTCTTCTCCAGAAAGCGAGCGGCTATCCAGAAGATCGGCGCGTCGTTCCCAGGTCCGCCCAAGGGCCTGCTGCAAACGCCAACGCCGGATGTGTTCATGGTTGCCACTGAGCAACACTTCAGGAACACGTTTGTCCGCATACACCTCGGGTCGGGTGTAGTGCGGGCAGTCGAGCAGGCCATCCGTGAAGGAGTCCTCCTCGGCGGAATCTGCATGACCCAATGCACCGGGCAGCAACCGCGTCACTGCATCGACCAGCACCATGGCCGGCAACTCACCGCCGGACAGGACATAATCGCCGATCGACCATTCTTCATCGACGTGCTCTTCGATGAAGCGCTCGTCGATGCCTTCGTAGCGCCCGGCGATGAGGATCAACGCTTCCTCTTCGGCCAGTTCGCGTACGCCCGCCTGCGTCAGCTGGCGGCCTTGCGGCGAAAGGTAGATCACCTTCGCCTTCCTGCCCCCGGCGGCTTGCCTGGCATCCGCCAGCGCGCCCTCCAGAGGCTTGATCTTCATCACCATGCCAGGGCCACCGCCGAAGGGCCGGTCGTCCACCGTCTGGTGGCGGTCCTCGGTGTAGTCCCGTGGATTCCAGCAGGTCAGCGTGAGCAACCCCTGCTTTACCGCACGGCTGGTGATGCCATAGTCACTGATCGCGCGGAACATCTCCGGAAAGATGCTGACGACGCCCACCCACAAACGCTTGTCCATGGATGATCAGAAGTCCGCGTCCCAGTCCACCCGCATCTCGCCAGCGGCCAGGTCGATCGACAGCACGCATTGCCCGGTGTAGGGCAACAGGCGCTCGCGGTCGTCCAGGCTGCCCGCGCAGGGCTTGACCACCATGACATCGTTGGCACCGGTTTCCAGCAGATGGTCGATCACGCCGAGCAACTGCCCGCCCTGGTCGATCACCTTCAGGCCTTCCAACTGGTGCCAGTAGTACTCACCTTCCTCGAGAGAGGGCAACTCGCTACGCGGGATGCAGATCTCGTAACCGGTGAAGGTGCGGGCCTCTTCGCGATCGTCGAGCCCCTTGAGCTTGGCGGCCAGGACCTTGCCATGCAGGCGCCCCCTGACCAGCTCGGCCTGCCGAATCTCGCCGTCGCGCCGGAGCGTCCAGCGGCGATAGTCCAGCAGGTTGTCCAACGGGTCGGTAAAGGAATACACCTTCACCTCACCGCGGATGCCGTACACCGAAACGATCTTGCCGATCACGACCAGGTCGTCGGCGGGTGTCGGCATTTCACTCATGACGGCTTAGGCGTTTGCCTTGGCAGCGTCCTTGAGCAGCTGAGCAACGCGCTCAGACGGCTGTGCACCCTGGGCGAGCCAGTAGGTAGCACGCTCCTGGTCGACGGACAGACGCACTTCGCCACCAGTCGCAACCGGGTTGAAGAAACCGATGCGCTCGACGAAGCGACCATCGCGCGCATTGCGGCTGTTGGTCACGGTCAGGTGGTAGAAGGGGCGCTTTTTGGAGCCGCCACGAGCAAGACGGATGGTTACCATGTGAACTTCGTTCCTGTAGTCGGTGCTTGCAAAATGAATGCACGCTGGGCCCACGGCCCGAAAGGCCGCATATTCTAAGGATTATCGGGGAATTTGCAAATCTCTTTTTCGGCCACCCATCGGCCGGCGCGGAGAGCGCGAGAAGCGCGCGGTCCGCCCGCCGGCCGACGGCGCGGAACCGCCGGCGTGGCCAGCGGCCGCGCGTCCGATCAAAGCTTGGGCATGCCCCCCGGGAACATGCTGCCCATGCCTCGCATCATCTTGGCCATGCCGCCCTTGGCGGTGACCTTCTTCATCATCTTCTGCATCTGCTTGTGCTGCTTGATCAGCCGGCCAACGTCCTGCACCTGGGTACCGGAGCCAAGGGCGATGCGGCGCTTGCGCGAGCCGCTGATCATTTCCGGATCGCGCCGTTCGCCGGGCGTCATCGAGTTGATGATCGCCTCCATCTGCTTGAACTGTTTCTCCGCAGCGCCCTGGGCATTGCCCATCTGCGCCAGGTTGACCCCGCCGAGCATCGGCAGCTTGTCCATGAGCCCGCCGAGGCCGCCCATGTTCTTCATCTGTTGCAACTGGTCGCGGAAGTCTTCCAGGTCGAAGCCCTTGCCCTTCTTGATCTTCTTCGCCAGCTTCTCGGCCTTGTCGCGGTCGAGGTTCTGCTCGGCCTGTTCGATCAGGCTGAGCACGTCGCCCATGCCGAGGATGCGCGAGGCCACGCGGTCGGGATGGAACGGATCGAGCGCTTCGCTCTTCTCGCCCATGCCGAGGAACTTGATCGGCTTGCCGGTGATCGCCCGCACCGACAGCGCGGCACCGCCACGCGCGTCGCCGTCGACCTTGGTCAGGACCACGCCGGTCAGCGGCAAGGCGTCATTGAAGGCCTTGGCGGTGTTGGCGGCGTCCTGGCCGGTCATGGCATCGACCACGAACAGGGTTTCCGCCGGCTTGATCGCCGCGTGCACCTGCTTGATCTCGTCCATCATGTCGGCATCGATGTGCAGGCGGCCTGCGGTATCGACGATCACCACGTCGATGAACTTCAGCCTCGCCTCGCGGATCGCCGCCTCGGCGATGGCCACCGGCTTCTGGCTGACGTCGGAAGGGAAGAAGGTTACGCCGACCTCGCCCGCCAGGGTTTCCAGTTGCTTGATCGCGGCGGGACGGTAGACGTCGGCGGAAACCACCATCACCGACTTCTTCTTCCGCTCCTTAAGGAAGCGCGCCAGCTTGCCCGCGGTGGTGGTCTTGCCCGCGCCCTGCAGGCCGGCCATCAGGATCACCGCCGGCGGCGCGACGCTCAGCGCCAGGTCCTCGTTGGCCGCCCCCATCAGTTCCTCGAGTTCGGCGCGGACGATCTTCACGAACGCCTGTCCCGGGGTCAGGCTCTTCGAGACCTCGGTGCCGACGGCGCGCTCCTTGACCTTGTTGACGAAGTCCTTGACCACCGGCAGGGCCACGTCGGCCTCGAGCAGGGCCATGCGCACTTCGCGCAGAGTGTCCTTGATGTTGTCCTCGGTCAGCTTGGCCTTGCCGGTGACATGGCGAAGCGTCTGCGAGAGGCGGTCTGTAAGGTTTTCGAACATGCGCGATCCTTCCACGGGGGTTGCGGCAAGCGGCGGATTATAACCAAGAGCGCGTCGCGGGACACGCGATGAAAGACGGAGTGTGTGTCCGGCGACGACCGGAGGCCAGCCTCAAGTCCTTGATTTGCCGATGCGTTCCGTCTTTGCCGAAGCGACCGCCGGACCATGAGGTCGCGGCGCCCGCGGCAGGCGGTCCGCCAACCCGGCCACAGGTACGAGAGAACTGTTCGCAACGGCTTTCTCGCGACGCTCGATCTATGCCAAACTCCCATCCTTTCGGGCCCGCGATTACAAGGACTTATGCATCCCCTGCTGCCCAGCCTCATCGCTGCTGTTCTCTATCTCGGCACCGCCGCCTACCAGGGTGCCTGTGTGTCCAAGCGCACCGCGCCGGGCAAACCCCTGCTGCTCCTGTTCGGACTCCTGGCACTGGTCGCCCACGCCTTCAGCCTCTACCAGCAATTGCTGACCCCGGCCGGCCTGGTGCTGGACTTCTTCAACGCCGCCAGCCTGATCGCCGCCGCGGTAATCCTCCTGACCCTGCTGGCGACCTTGCGGATACCGGTGGAGAACCTGCTCCTCCTTCTATTCCCGCTGGGCGCCCTCACCACCCTGCTGGCGGTACTCATCCCCCACGGCACCGTCGAGCCGATCAACGAACAACCAGGCATCCTGGCCCACATCCTGCTCTCGATCCTGGCCTACGGCCTGCTCACCATCGCGGTGTTCCAGGCGCTCTTGCTGCTGCTCCAGGATTACCGCCTCAAGCACAAGCATCCGTCCGGGCTGATCCGCAACTTCCCGCCCCTGCAAACCATGGAAAGCCTGCTGTTCGGCTTCCTCTGGGGTGGCTGGTCGCTGCTTTCGCTGTCGCTGCTGTCCGGATGGCTGTTCGTCGACAACCTGTTCGCCCAGCACCTGGCGCACAAGACCATCCTGTCCTGCTTCGCCTGGGTGGTCTTCGCCGTGCTCCTCTGGGGTCGCCACCAGCTCGGCTGGCGGGGCCACAAGGCGATCCGCTGGACCCTGGCCGGTTTCTGCCTGTTGATGTTGGCGTACTTCGGCAGCAAGCTGGTGCGGGAATTCATCCTGCACATCTGATGGGCCTCCTTCATGGATGAGCTGCACCCCGGGTACCTGGTCGGCCTGCTGGTTCTCCTGGTCGCCTGCTCGGCGTTCTTCTCCTGCGTCGAGACCGCCCTGCTCAACCTCGACCGTTACCGCCTGCGCCTACAGGCCAAGCAAGGCCTGCGCGGGGCCCGGCGCAGCAGTTGGCTGCTGCTGCACGACGACCGCCTGCGCGGCACCCTGTTGTTCGGCCGCACCCTGGTCAACGTCAGCGCCGCCGCCCTGGCCAGTTGGGCCGCGCTGCGCCACTGGGGCGTCATCGGCCTGGCCGTCGCCATCCCCGGCATGACCCTGCTCCTGCTGCTGTTCGGCGCCCTGCTGCCGCGCCGCTACGGCGCCCTTCGCTCGGAACGCGTCGCCCTGCCGCTCAGCCTGCCGCTCCTGATCCTGCAGCGCCTGTGCTGGCCCCTGCTGTGGCTGCTGACCCTGCTAAGCAACGCGCTGCTGCGCCTGCTCGGCGTCGCCGCGGCGGAACAGGACGACAGCGGACGCAGCCGCGACGAAGAGGCCCTGCATCCGGCCGACAACCCCCAGGCCAGCGAGGTCAACCGGCATGACATGCTGCTCGGCCTGCTGGACCTGGAGAAGGTCACGGTCAACGACCTGATGATCCCGCGCAACGAAATCGAAGGCATCGACCTCGACGACGAACTCGAGGTCATCGTCGAGCAACTGCGCACCACCAGCCACACCCGCCTGCCGGTCTACCGCGACGACGTCAACCAGATCGAAGGGGTCGTGCACATGCGCCAGATCGCGCGCCTGCTGACCCAGGGCCGCCTGACCAAGGAGAATCTCCGCCAGGCCTGCATGGAGCCGTATTTCGTGCCGGAAAGCACGCCGCTGTCGACCCAGCTGGTGAACTTCCAGAAGGAGAAGCGCCGTATCGGCGTGGTGGTCGACGAATATGGCGAGGTGATCGGCATCGTCACGCTGGAGGACATCCTCGAAGAGATCGTCGGCGACTTCAACGACCTCGACAGCCTCGACAACCCGGATATCCAGGCCCAGGAAGACGGCAGCTTCGTCATCGACGGCAGCGCCAACCTGCGCGAGCTGAACAAGTCGCTTGGCTGGCAATTGCCCTGCGACGGCCCGAAGACCCTCAACGGCCTGGTCACCGAAGCCCTGGAGCAGATCCCCGATTGCGCGGTGTGCCTGCGCATCGGCCCCTACTGCCTGGAAATCCAGCAGTCGGCGGAAAACCGTGTGAAAAGCGTGCGCGCCTGGCATCCCCGCGCGCTGACCCCGCTGGTCGAAAGCGACGCCAGCGTCTGATCCGGGATTGCCGAACCCGCCCTGCGGCGCTCTATAATCGACCCCAGCTTATCCAGCCCTGCCGCCGGTTCCGCCGCTACCCGCAGCCCGAGCCCCGGCCAGTCACCCGCCAGTCCCGCCTGCCCGCCCGGCCCCGATGCCGACGGTACCAGCC
>NZ_SCND01000097.1:0-16749 GCF_005503585.1 Pseudomonas sp. 2VD | reverse complement strand
ATACGGGCGCGCTCGCGGACCACCGCGTCGTCGGCGATGCTGCGTTCGACCAGCAGCAGGTTGCGGCTGTGCTGGTTGAGGGCGAGGGCGTTCTGCACGGTTTCGTTGAGCAGCAGGTCGGCCTGGGTCTGTTCGCTGAGGTCTTCGCCGAGGCTCAGGCCCAGTTGCAACTGCAAGGTGATGCCGCTGTCGGCGACCTCGATCTGTAGGGCATGGCCGAGCGCGCGCATCAGTTCACCGCAGCAGAGCGCGTTGGTCAGGTAGTCGGCGCGGTTGTCGCGGCTGTGGAAGAGAATCAGGCTGCCGCCGTCGCTGAGCGTGTGCAGGCTGCCCTTGTACTGGCGGGCGGCCTGTTCCAGGCAGTCGCGATAGCGTTGCAGGAGGTCCACCAGGCGGCTGCGCGGCAACCGGCGCAACTGTTCCTGGGCGCCGAGCTGGATCGCCAGCACCGCACTGTGTTGCGGTTCGCGCGCAGCGGCGGGCGCCGCGGGCTGGTCCCCGGCTTCGGCTCCGTTCTCGTCGAAGGCGTCCTGGTCCAGCGGGTCTTCGTCGATGGAGGTGAATTCCACCGGCTTGGTCTCGTCCAGCAGGGCGTCGCCCAGCGGAATGTCGTCTTCCTCGAAGGCCGAGGCCTCGACCTTGCGGCTGCGCAGGTCGGCTTCGTCGTCTTCCAGCAGGATGTCGTCGAAGTTCTGCGGCAGCGGTGCTTCTTCCGGCTCCGGCGCCGGCGGCTTCTCCGGCACCAGGCGCTCTTCCAGGTCGCGCGCCAGGTCGCCCAGCTCGTTCTGCAGTTCGGCGCCGGGGGCCGGATTGTCCGGATCGCGCAACCAGACACGCAATTGCAACAAGGGTGTGGAAATCTGCCGCCCCAGGCGCAGACTGAAATACAGGGCGAGGATCAGCAGGATCAGGCTGATCAGGCCCATGCTCTGCAGGCTGATCATCATCGGCTGCTGGAACTGCTGCATGTCCAGGCTGATGCGCAGGTGCCCGGCGATCACTTCCTGGAAGGTGATCGGCGTCGAGTACAGGCCTTCGGTGGCGCCGAGCAGGCTCTGCTTCGGACGGCTGCCGGCCTCGGCGAGGATGCGCTGGTCGACGCTGTAGATCGCCGCATGGGCCACCAGCGGGTTCTTCACCAGGTTGTTCAGCAGCACGTTGAGGCTGAGGATGTCGTTGGACACCAGCAACTCGGTGGCGGACGCGGCGGTCTGGGTGATCAGGCTCTGGCCCAGGGCATCGGCCTGCTGCTGCATGGCCTGGCGAAACTGCATGCCCATGACCCAGGCGTAGATCAGCAGGGCCAGGGCCACCAGGATCAGGCTATGGCTGGCGAGCCGCAGGGCGATCGGGACGCGGCGCTGGCGCAAGGCACGAAACAGCAGGAGGAAGAAATTGTCGGGCTTGACGGACGTGGGCCGGGTCACAGGGGGCTCGGTCTTCTGAAATAGAGGTATCGCGCAGTATAACCAGCGCCCCCCGAGGGGCAAAGGGCCGTTGACGCGCTTTCCAGGCCGCCGCGCGGCGGTTTCGCGGGTTTTCCCGGCCGGTTCCGACCGGTGGTGATGGCAAATGCCCGGCTCTGCGTCTCTCGGGTGTGCGGGAAAGCGGGTAGAATGGCGTCTTTTACCTGGCGGAGCTTACGCCTTGCGCGAAATTGTCCTGATCAACATCACCGGGGAAGACCGCCCCGGTCTCACCGCGGCCATCACCGGCGTACTGGCCCAGGGCGGGGTGAACATCCTCGACATCGGCCAGGCGGTGATCCACGACACCCTGTCGTTCGGCATCCTGGTGGAAATCCCGGATACCGAAGCCGGTTCCTCGGTCCTCAAGGACGTGCTGTTCACCGCCTACAAGCTGGACCAGCAGGTGCGCTTCACCCCGGTCTCGGAAGAGGACTACCGGCAATGGGTCGACGGCCAGGGCAAGGCGCGGCACATCGTGACCCTGCTCACCCGCCGGGTGACTGCCGAGCAACTGCAGAGGGTCAGCTCGATCACCGCCAAGTACGCGCTGAACATCGACCACATCGACCGTCTCTCCGGGCGCATGCCGCTGGACATGCCCGCCGACCAGGGCAAGGGCTGCATCGAGTTCTCGGTACGCGGCGAACCGGCCGATCCGGCGGCGCTGCGTGCGGAATTCCTCAGCGTCGCCCAGGAATTGAACGTCGACATCGCTTTCCAGCAGGACAGCGTGTTCCGCCGCAATCGCCGGCTGGCGGTGTTCGACATGGATTCGACGCTGATCGAGGCGGAAGTCATCGACGAACTGGCCAAGGCCGCCGGCGTCGGCGAGAAGGTCGCCGCGATCACCGAACGGGCGATGCGCGGTGAACTGGACTTCCGCGCCAGCTTCAAGGAGCGCCTGGCGCTGCTGCAGGGACTGTCGGAAGACGTACTGGAGGAGATCGGCGCCTCGCTGCGTCTGACCGAGGGTGCTGAAACCCTGTTCGCCGAACTCAAGCGCCTGGGTTACAAGACCGCCATCCTGTCCGGCGGCTTCACCTATTTCGCCCGTCAATTGCAGGCGAAGCTGGGGATCGACTACGTGTTCGCCAACGAGTTGCAGATCGTCGACGGCAAGGTCACCGGGGTGGCGGTCGAGCCGATCGTCGATGCCCAGCGCAAGGCCGACCTGCTGCGCGAACTGGCGGCGAAGGAAGGTCTGAGCCTGGAGCAGACCATCGCCGTCGGCGACGGCGCCAACGACCTGCCGATGCTCGGCCTGGCCGGCCTGGGCGTGGCGTTCCGCGCCAAGCCGCTGGTCAAGCAGTCGGCCAAGCAGGCGATCTCGACCCTGGGCCTGGACGGCATCCTCTACCTGCTCGGCTACCGCGACCGCGAAGGGCGAGCCTGAGGCCGGCGGGCGCCTCTTGCCGGCCCGGCAGCCACGAACCAGGTCGGTAGAGCGGAAAAGCAACGGGCGCCCAGGGCGCCCGTTCTTCATTCGTCTCCCGAGGAGAAGTCGTAGTCCATCGCCTGGCTCGGCCCCTGCAGGTAGTAGCCCTGGATGTAGGTGGCGCCGGCTTGCCACAGGGTGGCGAGGACGCTGGCGCTCTCGACGAAGGGGACGATGCTGAGCTTCTGCTGTTCGTGCAGTTCGGCGATCAGGCCCTTGAGGATCTCCTGGTTTTCCACCTGGTTGAGGTCCTGGACGAAGGAGCCATCGATCTTGATGAATTGCACGGTCAGGTGCTTCAGCGCGTTGAACGGATTCAGCGAGCAGCCGAACTGGCTGATCGCCGCCTGGCAATGCAGGGTGGCCAGGCCCTGGGTCAGTTGCTTGGCCTGCTTCAGATAGCTGGTGGCGTCGGCTTCGCTGATCTGGAACACCAGCGACTCCGGCGGCAGGCGCGCGGCCTTCAGCGCCACCCCGAGCCAGGGCAGCAGGCCGGGGTCTTGCAGACTGGCGCTGGACAGGTGGACGAACAGCTTGGTCTGGTGCCCCTTGGCGCGATGCTCGGCGAGCAGCTTGATCGAGTTGAGGATCACCCAGCGGTCGATCTTCTCCGCCAGCCCGGCTTCCTTGGCGGCATGCAGGAACTCCGCCGGCGGCACTTCCTGGCCCTGCGGATTGAGCAGGCGCAGGAGCACCTCGTAGTTCTCGTGGCTGTCGCCGCGCAGGCTGATGACTGGCTGGAACAGCAGGCGGAAGCTGTTGGTCTCCAGCGCCTGCTGGAGGATCGCGATGACGTCGCCGCGCTGGGCGGCGGCGGCAAGCTCTTCCGCCGGGTTGTACTGCTTGATCTGCGACCCGCCCTTGCGTGCCGCGTCATCGGCGCAGCGATGCGCACGGTTCATCACGTCCTGGGCCTTGGCGGTCTTCTCGTCGAGACCGGCGACGCCGATGCTGAGGGTGGCCTGGGCGCTGCGGCCGTTCAGCTCGAAAAGGTGGTTCTCGACTTTCTTCAGCAGTCGTTGCAGTGCCGCTTGCGCCTGCTCGGGAGTCTTGCCCTTGAACAGGGCGGCGAAGATCGAATCGCCGAAACGCGCCAGGTCGGCTTCCTCGCCGAACTGTTCGCGCATCAGTCCGGCCAACTGGCCGAGCAGCAGGTCGATCCCGGAAAGCCCGTGGTCGGCCTGGAGCGAGGGGTAGCCGTTGAGATGGATATAGGCCAGGGTCGACGGCTTGCGGGCGGTCACCGCCTGCTGCACGGCGGCATCCATCAGGTCGAGGAAGTGGCTGCGGTTGTAGAGTCCGGTGACCGGGTCCTGGCTGCTGACTTCGCGGAGCTTTTCTTCCAGTTCGGCGTTGTCGACCTCGCCGCGGATCACCACCTGGATGCAGGGTTCGCCGTCGTAGGTGGCGGCGGAGAGGCTGATGCGCGCCTTGAATTCCTGGCCGTCGAGCTTGACCCCGGTGCAAACCAGTTCGGTCTGGCGCTGGTCGTTCTGGTAGCCCTTGAGGAAATCCTTGAAGGCGCCCTGGTCGCAGGAGGCGATCAGGTCGATGACCGGCAGGCCTTCCAGTTCCTCGGCGTCCTCGTAGCCGAACAGCGCCATGTAGGAGCGGTTGGCGTAGATGTGCATGCCGTCGTGGACGTAGGTGATGGCGTCGACCGAGCTGTCGAGCAGCAACTGGCAGCGTTTTTCCGCCTCGCGCAGGGCCAGTTCGGCGGCGCGGCGCGCGCGGCGTTCGGCGAGGCCGGCCAGCTCGCGGTTGGCGACCAGCACCAGGCGCTCGTCCTCGCCTTGCGGCAGGGCGTCCTGGGCGCCGAGCATCAAGGCGTCGGTGATGGCGTCGGAGCTGTTGTCGGCCACCAGCTGGATGAACGGGATGTCGCGCGACTGGCGGCGCAAGGTGGCGAGCGCCTCGCCGGGCTCGAGACACTCGCTGGTCGGCGCGGCGATCAGCAGGTCCCAGCTTTGCTGGAGGGTCTCGGCGAGGTCCTCGGGAGAGGTCAGTCGATGTACGCGGGTCGCGTGGCCGGCATTGCGGAACAGACTGACCAGGCGTTCGGCTTCGTTCTGCGAGTCTTCCAGAATCAGCAGGCGGATGGTTTTCTTTTCGATGGCCATGGAAAGGGCTCAGTCCGCGTCCGGGCGGGCGCGAAAAGACGGCGAATGGAGGTGTCGGGGCAATCTACAGAGACTTCCAGAGCGAGTCAAAATCTTCCTCCCCCGCAGGCGGCCGGGCCACTGGCGCTGTGACCGGCTTATCGCTCGGGGTGTTCACCGGTTCCGCCGAGCGGTATTCGAACTGGCTGAAGCTGCCGGTCGAGGCCTGCCGGCGATTCAGCACCGCGCGCCGCTCCTCGCCGTGCAGGTTGATCTGCACCCGGCTGCCCTCCTGGAACGGTAGGCGCGGGGTGATCACCGTCGCCGGCCGCGAGATCGCGGCGATTTCCGGCAGCAGCAGGGCGCGCAGGTAGTGGCTGCTCTGCTCGGTCTTGCGCAGCAGTTGCAGGCCGCAGGGCTGCGCCGCCGGGGCGATCATCTCGATGCCCATCTGCGTGCCGCCATTGCGCACCTGGCGGATCCAGCGCACCACCGCGATGCTCCACGCCTGGCCGGGAAGGTCCTGCAGGCCGACCAGTTCGCCCGCCTGCAGTTGGGCGGGCACCTCCTTTGGCCAGCTCAGGCAATAACCGCCGGGGCTGTGGTTGACGATGGGCAGGGCGTAGGTCGGATAGTCCTCGGTGGCGTCAGTCTGTGCGTGGGCCTGCGGGTGATCGGGCTGCCCACCGCGGGGCGACTGGTGCGGCCGGTACTCGATTTCCTCCAGCGGCATGCCGGGCTGCCAGTCGGTGACCTTCTGCGCATCGAAGGCGCCGGCCCAGGCGTCCTGGACGTCGGCCTTGAAGCGAGGCGCCTCGGGCGCTTCCTGGATCTGCAGGACCTCGTTGAACGGGCGGCGCCCGGCGAGGAAGTAGTGCAGGGCGCTCATGCCGATGCACAGGGTCAACTGGCCCTGGCCCTGGGTGCGCTGGAAGGTACGTTCGGCGATGTCACCCCAGGCCGAGGAGAGATGTTGCAGCAGGTCCAGGGTCACCCCTTCGATCAGCGGCAGGCGCGCCTTCGCGCGCTCGGCCTCGGGCTGCAGCAGGTATTCGCGGATCAGTTCGACCAGCGGCTGGGTGTCGATGCCCAGGGCATTGGCCAGTTGGGTCTCCGGGTACAGCGAGCGGTAGCGCGGCGGGCCGTCGATCTGCGGCACGGCGATGAACAGCGAGCCGGGCAGCGCCGCGCTCTGTATCGACAGCAATTGGCTCCAGGGTTCGAGCACCTCGGCGAGCCGTGCAATGTTGTTCTGGCGCATCTGGTTGCAGCGCGCGCAGCCGAGCAGCAGCGGTATCAGGTAGGCCTGCTCGACGCTCAGGCCGGGGGTGTGCTTGGCCAGTTCGTCGCGCACCGCGAGACGATGCACACCGCGCTGGCTGGCCAACTGGTACAGCTGGTGGAGTTCCAGCCAAAGCCCCTCGGGGACCGGGCAGTACAACTGGCTGGCACGGATCAGCGGGCCGCACAGGCTGCGGATCGCCCGCTGGATACCGACCGCGAGCAACTGCGCGCGGTCGCGGCTGTTGCGCGGCGCTTCCTGGACCACGATCAGCTTGTAGCCGATGGCCAGGTGGTTCTGCAGGGCCTGGCAGAGGTTGGCGATCTTGCGCGGCCGTTCGTCGAGGACGATGGCCTGGTTGAGGAAGTGCCGTTCCAGGTGGGCGCAGACGAAATGCACCTCTGGACGGAACAGTTCGAGCAGTTGCAGGCGGGCCTCGACGGGCAGCACCAACTGGTTGAGTTCGATCAGGCCCTGGTAGAGCTGGCGCGCGGTTTCCCCGAGGTTGGCCTTGGGCAGGTGCGCCAGCCAGTACTTGATGTCCTTCGGGGTGGCGTCGCAGAAGCTCAGGTTCTGCTGCGTCGGAGTGGGGACGCGCAACGAGAGGTGGGGGCTCTGGTTTTCCATGGGGGGTTAGACGGCTCCGCTACTGAAAAGGCTCTACGGGGGGGTGAAGCCCCGGAGAGGTGCCGGACTTCCGATCGCCGCGGCTGCGCCTCCTCTTTCTTAACACGGGAGGCGGGTTCATCGTCGTGGCCAGGACAGGAACTGTGCGGCAGTCCGCTTTCCTGACCGAGGGGGTCGGCACAGGCTCGATAGGACCTTTCCGAACTCTAGCAGCATCGAAATGGACCCGCAGCCTTCGGACGCCACGATCCCGCCGGGAGGTCCCGGCGGCGGGGAGAGATGGGACGGAGACGCTCGGGGCGCTCCGTCCCGGCGAGGTCAGGACTGTTTCGGCAGGGCCAGGCATTCGCCCATGCGCACCGGGCTCGCTGCCCCGAGGCCGTCGTTGAACGCGACCTGCTGCGGGCCGAACAGGACGATGGCGGTGGAGCCCAGCTTGAAGCGACCGAGCTCGGCGCCTTTTTCCAGGCGGATCGGCGCACGGGCGGCTTCGTCGTAGCGGAAGGTCTTCAGTTCGCGCTTCGGCGGCGTAACCAGGCCGGCCCAGACGGTTTCGATGGAGGCCACGATCATCGCGCCCACCAGCACCACGGCCATCGGACCGCGCTCGGTGTCGAACAGGCAGACCACCCGCTCGTTGCGGGCGAACAGCTCGGGAACGTTTTCCGCGGTGGTCTGGTTCACCGAGAACAGCCGGCCGGGAACGTAGACCATCTCGCGCAGGGTGCCGGCCAGCGGCATGTGCACGCGGTGGTAGTCCCGGGGGGACAGGTAGACGGTGGCGAAGTCGCCGCCCATGAAGGGCGCGGCCAGTTCGGCGTCGCCGCCGAGCAGTTCGGCCAGGCTGTAGCTGTGGCCTTTGGCCTGGAAGATCCGCCCGTGCTCGATCGGGCCGAGCTGGCTGATCGCGCCATCGGCCGGGCAGAGCACCGCGCCGGGCTCCTGGGCCAGCGGGCGGGCGCCATCCTTCAGGGCGCGGGTGAAGAAGGCATTGAAATGTTCATAGGCCTGCAGGTCCTCGACCTGTGCTTCGCGCATGTCGACCTGGTAGCGCCGGGCGAACCAGGCGATCAGGCGGTCCTTGAACCAGGTCGCCCGGCAGTCGGCGGCGAAGCCGATCAGCCGGGACAGCAGGTGGTGCGGCAGCAGGTACTGGCTGCAGATGAACAGACGATCTTTGAACGACATTCCTCAAACCTCTACAGGGGTATCGGGGTGGTTGCCCCATTCCGACCAGGAGCCGGCGTAGCCTTTGACCCGCGGGTAGCCCAGCGCCTTGGCCACCAGGTAGGTGAAGCCGGAGCGATGGTGGGTCTGGCAGTGGGTGATCACTTCCTTGTCCGGCGTGATGCCGAGGTCCTCCAGGACTTCGGCGATATCCGCGCGGATGCGCAGGGCGCGAGCCGGGTCCATGCCGGCGGTCCATTCGAAATTGATCGCGCCGGGCACATGCCCGGCCTTCGCGGCGAGCACCTTGGTACCGGCGTATTCGCTGGGGTTGCGCGCATCCCATACCGCCAGGTCGGCGGCGCCGAGGCGGCTTTGCAGGTATTCGCGGGTCGCGCTGGGCTCGTCGTGCAACGTCAGCGGCAGCGGGCCGCCGACAGGCGCCGGGACCTCGCGGTCGAGAGCCTGGGCGTCGGCGATCCAGGCCGGCAGGCCGCCGTTGAGATAGTGGTAGCGGTGGTGGCCGATCACGTCCAGCAGCCAGATGAAGCGGCCCGCCCAGCCGCCGCCTTCGTCGTCGTAGACCACGTAGGTCGCCTCCGGGCGGTGGCCCAGCTCGCCGAACAGGGCTTCCAGGTCGGCCTTGGCCGGTAGCAGGCCGGGTGCCGGGGGTTGTCCCCACTGGGTGCGTTTGGGGTCGACGAAACGCGCGCCGGGGATATGCCCTTCGGCGTATCGGGCGGCACTGGTCAGGTCGACCAGGATCAGCTCGGGCGCGCCCAGGCGCGGCGCGAGGTCGCTGGGCTCGATCACCAATGGCAGGTCGGAGAAGACGGACATGCGAGTACCCCCGGGTTGAAGAAGGGCAGCAGTTTAACGGAAAGCGCGCCCGACCAGTGTGCCGGGCATGTCCCTCATTCCGTGCGGCGCTGGCGGCCGAACTGCTGGATCGCGCGCTCGGTGCACTGGGCGGTCTTGGCGAAGGCCTGGGCATGCAGGTCGCTGAACGGCTGGCCGCCGAGGTCGGCCAGGACCAGCATCACCACCCGCGAGCCGTTGCCCAGCGAGCGCAGCAGCAGGTGAGGTCCGGGGAACAGTTGGCGCAAGGGTTCGCCGAGGGCCGGCAGCAACTGGTCCTGGTTGTTCGGGCCGATGCGCAGCAGGGCAGGCTGCTGGAACAGTTTCTTCAGCAGCGGGCTGCTGGCAATCTCCAGTTGCAATTTCTCCTGGCCCGGTTCGAGTCCGGCGCTCTGCTGCGCCAGCACGTGTACCTGGGTGCGATCGGCCACCAGCAGCAGCATCCTTTGCAGGCCGCAGGCGCGCAGCGCATCGCGGGCACAGGCGGTGAGCTGCACGACGTTGCTGAACGGGCTGGGCTCGCGGAGCAACTCGGCGCAATGCTGCCGCCACTCGGCCAGGGCTTCCGCCGAGGGCGGCGGCGGGGGCGCCGCTTCGGCACGCCAGCGGCTGGCCTGCCAGGGCCAGATCAAGGCCACCGCCGGATGCCACAGCGGCGGCCGGGCGTGCAGGCGCGCGCTTTGCGCGGCGAGCATGTGCACCTGCTGCTGGACTTCGGTCAGCGGCTGGCCCAGGTACAGGCCGGTCAGGCGCTGCCAGCGCAGCATGTGCGGCCCGTCCCAGCTCTGGTGCGCGGCGATGGCCAGGCCATTGGCGAGGAGAGTGCAGTTGGCCGGCTGGGTCAGCCAGCGGGCGAGATCGGGCTGGGCATCGAGTTGCTGTTGCTGGAGCAGGGGCGACTGATGGTCGCGGGCGATACGCAAGGCTCGAACCAGCAGGCGACGGTCGCAGGCGAGCAGGCGATAGCCCTGGATGACCCACTGCGGTAGCCGCCAGCGTTCGGCCAGCGCCAGGCAGATCGGCAGCAGGCGCATGCCGAGCAGTTCGCGCTCCACTCGCAGGGTCGGTTCGCCCTGTACCAGCACGCGTTGCTGCCATTGCTCCAGCAGCTGCGGGCGGGCGTTGGCCAGCGCCCAGACCGGAGCCATGGTCAGCAGGCTGCCCCAGTGGATTTCCTGCCAGAGCCTGGCCAGGCGCGCGCCGAACAGGCCGCTGGCCTGCTGCATGGCGTGCTGGCTGATCAGCAGCATCTGCCCGAGGACCCTGGGCATCTCCGCATCCTGGATGCTCGGCAGGGTCTTCAGAAGTTGGCTCGCGCGCGCCAGGCCGAGGCGGCTGAGGGCCACCTCCAGGCTTTCCGCGGGGTTGTCGCGGGCGCTCTCGGCGCGATTGGCCTCGCGCAGGATGGACAACGCCAGCGTCGGGCTGCCCTGCAACTGGTCGGCGATCTCGCGCAGCGAGCGGCGGCTGTCGCTCAGCGCGGCGTGCAGGCCGGCATAGTGGCTGGCGGGGATCGGCAGGGGTTGCCGGTCGAGCTCTTCGAGCCAGGCGGCGAGGCGGTCTGTCATGGGTGTCGGGCTCGGTGTCGGCGAGGCGGCGAACTGGCTTTTCGAGTATTCGGACTATAGTCTTGCGGCTAGCAACCGATAACAAGAGGGAGCCTAGCAGTCCCCCTCCTTATCCTGTTCATTTCGCACGTCCGGTCCTCATGTCAAAAATCATCGGCATCATCGTCGTTTTCGCCAGTGTCCTCGGGGGCTTCCTGCTCTCCGGCGGCAAGATCGGCGCCATCATCCAGCCCTTCGAGGTCCTGATCATCGGCGGTGCGGCACTGGGGGCGTTCCTCCAGGCCAACCCGGGCAGCACGTTCATGGTGGTGCTGAAGAAAGCGCCGAAGATGTTCAGCAACCGCTTTACCCAGACCTACTACCTCGAGGTGCTGGGCATGCTCTACGAGATCCTCAACAAGAGCCGGCGCGAAGGGATGATGGCGATCGAGGCGGACATCGAGGACCCCGCGGCCAGTCCCATCTTCAGCAAGTACCCCGGCGTGCTGAAGGACGAACGGATGACCGCCTATGTCTGCGACTACCTGCGCATCATGTCCTCCGGCAACATGGCGCCGCACGAGCTGGAAGGCCTGTTCGACATGGAGCTGTCCAGTCTCAAGGAGGACCTGGAGCATCCGTCCCACGCAGTGACCAAGGTCGCCGACGCCCTGCCGGGCTTCGGTATCGTCGCCGCGGTACTCGGCATCGTCATCACCATGGCGTTGCTTGGCGAAGGCAGCCAGGCGGAGATCGGCCACCACGTCGCCGCCGCCCTGGTGGGTACCTTCCTCGGGATTCTCGCCGCCTACGGCTTCGTCGGCCCGCTGGCCGTCGCGCTGGAGCACGATGCCAAGGAAGAGTTGAACATGTTCGAAGCGATCAAGGCCTGCCTGGTCGCTTCCGCTTCCGGCATGCCGCCTTCGCTGGCCGTCGAGTTCGGCCGCAAGGTGCTGCTGCCCGCCCATCGGCCGACCTTCGCCGAGCTCGAGCAGGCCGTGCGTGGCCGCTGAGTGGAGGCACTGTCGATAGATGGACAATAACCAGCCGATCATCGTCAAGCGCGTCAAGCGCTATGCCGCCGGCCACCACGGCGGCTCGTGGAAGATCGCCTTCGCCGACTTCGCGACGGCGATGATGGCGTTCTTCCTGGTGCTCTGGCTGCTGTCTTCGGCCACCCCGGAGCAGAAGAAGGCGATTTCCGGATACTTCCAGGACCCCATCGGTTTCAGCGAAAGTGCCAGCCCCTACGTCATCGACCTCGGCGGCACGCCGACGCCGGCGCCGGACAAGACCCTCAATCCGCAGGTCCAGGCCCAGCCGGACTCCAACGAAAGCCGGATCAGCCCCGAGCAGGACCATCAGGTCAACGCCGACCAGGCCGAGAACCTCGCCGAGCAGGTTGAGCGAGAGCGCCTGGCGCTGCTGCTGCAGGAGTTGCAGAACAAGGTCGACGAAAATCCGATGCTCAAGGACTTCAAGGACCAGATCCACTTCGAGATCACCCGCGACGGCCTGCGCATCCAGATCGTCGACGCCGCCAACCGGCCGATGTTCGACCTCGGCAGCGCGCGCCTGCAGCCGTATTTCGAGGACATCCTGCTGGCCATGGCCGAGACCATCCGCCAGGTGCCGAACAAGATCAGCATCAGCGGCCACACCGACGCCAAGCCCTATGCCGGCAACGGCGACTTCGGCAACTGGGAGCTATCGGCCAATCGCGCCAACGCCGCGCGCCGTGCGCTGGTCGCCGGCGGCTATCCGGAAGGGCAGATCGCCCAGGTTGTCGGCTATGCTTCGGCACGCCTGTTCGACGACAAGGACCCGCTGAACCCGGTGAACCGGCGGATCGACATCGTGGTCCTGACCCGCAAGGCGCAGAAGGCCATCGAAGGCGAGACCGGCGCTCCCGAAGCCAGCGCCCCCTCGGCTGCCCCGGGCGAGCAGCCGAAGCCGGCTGCCGAGGCACCGGCGGCGGGCGCGCAACCTTCGCTACCGGCGGACGAGGTGCAGAAGAAGCTCAACCTGTTCGACGACGGCGGCAGCCTGAAGCTGGAGCAGATCAAGGGCGACTGAGGTTCAGTAGTCCGTTTCCGGCATGCTTGCCAGAATGTGCCGGTAGCTGGCCATGCGTTGCGGCATGATGCGCCCGTCCTCCAGGGCCTGGAGCAGGGCGCAACCTGGTTCGCGGTCGTGCTTGCAGTCGCGGAAGCGGCAATGCCCGAGCAGGTCGCGGAACTCGATGAAACCGGCCTCGACGTCGTCTCGCGACACGTGCCCCAGGCCGAACTCACGGATGCCGGGCGAGTCGATCAGGTCGCCGCCGCCGGGAAAATGGAACAGTCGCGCGGTGGTGGTGGTATGGGTGCCCTTGCCGGTCACCGTGGAGAGGTCGCCGACACGGGTGTCGACACCTGGCAACAAGGCATTCACCAGCGACGACTTGCCCACCCCGGACTGCCCGACGAAGACGCTCACGTGAGCGTCCAGCGCGCCGCGCAGTTCGTCCATCGCCAGGCCATTGAAGGCCGACACCTCGATCAGCGGGTAACCCAGGGTGCGGTAGACATTCAGCAGCGCATCGATGCCTTCGGCATTGCTCTCGTCGACCAGGTCGGCCTTGTTCAGCAGCAGCAACGGCTGGATGCCGGCATGTTCGGCGGCGATCAGGTAACGGTCGATCAGGTTGGCGTGCGGTTCGGGACGCGGGGCGAAGACGATGACGATGCGGTCGACGTTGGCCGCCACCGGCTTGAGCAGCCCGCGCATGTCCGGGCGGCACAGCTCGGAGCGACGTGGCAATTGCGCGACGATCACGCCGATGCCCTGGTTGCCGGCACGCCAGACCACCTGGTCGCCGGTCACCAGTGCCGGCAGGTTGGCGCGCAGGTGACAGCGGGAAACCTGGCCGTCGGCGGACTCGACCTCTACCTGAACCCCGAAATGAGCGATCACCTGGCCGGTCTGCTCCGGTCCCAGGTCGCCGCCTTCCAGCTCGTCCACGGCACGCGACTCGCGACGGGCCGCCCGGGCCGCGCGTTCTTCCTGGATCTTTTCGATGCGCCAGCTCTGCCGGCGGGTCAAGTGGCGTTTGGCCATGATGCGTCCGCATGAAAAATCGGCGACGAGTTTAACATGGGCGCGCCGCCATCATTCGCGCGGCGGCGTTCCACGCTAGAATGCACGGCATAGCGACTGGAGCGACTCCCCATGCAGAACCCGCAGAACCTTATCTGGATCGACCTGGAGATGACCGGCCTCGATCCGGACCGGGACGTCATCATCGAGATGGCCACCATCGTCACCGACAGTGACCTCAACACCCTGGCCGAAGGACCGGTGATCGCCATCCACCAGCCAGAGGAAGTCCTCGCCGGCATGGACGAGTGGAATACCCGCCAGCACGGCCAATCCGGCCTGACCCAGAGGGTCCGGGAAAGTACCGTGAGCATGGCCGAGGCCGAGGCGCAGACCCTGGCCTTCCTCGAGCAGTGGGTGCCCAAGCGCAGCTCGCCGATCTGCGGCAACAGCATCTGCCAGGACCGCCGCTTCCTCTATAGGCACATGCCCAGGCTGGAAGGCTACTTCCACTACCGCAACCTCGACGTCTCCACCCTCAAGGAGCTGGCTGCGCGCTGGGCGCCGCAGGTCCGCGAGAGCTTCAAGAAGGGCAACACCCACCTGGCGCTGGACGATATCCGCGAGTCGATCGCCGAGCTGCGCCACTATCGCGACCACTTCATCAAGCTCTGATCCGTCCGGGCCGGGCGGCAGGCGCCGGCCGGGCTAGGTTTCCCCGTGGCGCCGCAGGGCCCATTCCACGTGCTCGCGGACCAGCTCCGAAGGGAACCCGCGGCGCGCCTTCAGCGCCTCCAGTACAGGGATGGTCGAGGGCGCGTTGCCCAGCCCCACCGCCAGGTTGCGCAACCAGCGCTCGTAGCCGGCGCGGCGCAGCGGCGAACCCTCGGTGCGGCCGAGGAACTCCTCCTCGCTCCAGAGGAACAGTTCGGCGAGTTCGGCGTTGTCCAGGCTGTGGCGCGGCTGAAAGTCGCCCTGCCCGGTGGGGCGGGCGAAGCGATTCCATGGGCAGACGATCTGGCAGTCGTCGCAGCCGAATACCCGGTTGCCGATCAGTGGCCGCAGCTCCAGCGGAATCGCGCCCTTGTACTCGATGGTCAGGTAGGAGATGCAGCGTCGCGCGTCCAGCCGGTAGGGGCCGACGAAGGCCGCGGTCGGGCAGATGTCCAGGCAGGCCGAGCAGCGTCCGCAATGCTCGCTGTCCATCGCCGGGTCGACGGGTAGCGGCATGTCGACGAACAGCTCGCCGAGGAAGAAGTAGCTGCCGGCCTTGCGGTTGAGCACCAGCGTGTTCTTGCCGATCCAGCCGAGGCCGGCCTGTTCGGCGATGGCCTTTTCCAGCACCGGCGCGCTGTCGACGAAGGCGCGGAAACCGAACGGGCCGACTTCGGCCTGGATGCGCTCGGCCAGTTGTTGCAGACGCTTGCGGATCAGCTTGTGGTAGTCGCGGCCGAGGGCGTAGCGCGAGACGTAGGCTTTTTCCGGTGTCGCGAGGACCTGCGCCATGCGCGTGTCGCCGGGCAGGTAATCCATGCGCAGGGAGATCACCCGCAGCGTGCCGGGAACCAGCTCGGCAGGTCGCGAGCGCTTGCTGCCGTGCGCCGCCATGTAGTCCATCTCGCCGTGGTAGCCGGCCTCCAGCCAGCGCTGCAGGTGCGCTTCGTGCTCGCCCAGCTCGACGTCGCTGATACCGACCTGCTGGAACCCCAGCTCGCGGCCCCAGTCCTTGATGGACTGGGCGAGGCGGGCGGGGTCCGGCGGGGAAAGGTTGTCGGCCAGAGGTTGGGGAGTCATGGGAGGCAACGAAGACGAGGGAAAGCGAAATGGGATAGGTATAATTCTGCCAGACTGCGCGCCTGACGCCGAATCGATCCGATGACCATGACCTTCCAGCACGACGACCTGCCACTCGCCCTCTATTCCGCCGCCCAGGTGCGCGACCTGGATGCGCGCCTGATCGCTGCCGGCACGCCGGGCTTCGAACTCATGCAGCGCGCCGCCCACGCCGCCTGGCGTGCCTTGCGCCGCCGTTGGCCGGAGGCCGCGGCGCTGACGGTGCTCGCCGGGCACGGCAACAATGCCGGCGACGGCTACCTGATCGCGGCGCTGGCGCAACGTGCGGGTTGGCGAGTGCGGGTGCTGGCGGTCGCGGCGCCGCAGCGGCTTGCCGGCGACGCGGCGCAGGCGCATGCCGCCGCGCTGGCGACCGGGGTCGTGGTGGAGCCCTGGAGCGAGTGCGCCGTGCTCGAGGGCGTAGTAGTGGATGCATTGCTCGGCACCGGCCTGGCAGGTGCCGTGCGCGAGCCCTTTGCGCAGGCCATCCGCCTGGCCAACGCCGCCGACCCGCCGGTGCTGGCGGTGGATATTCCTTCCGGCTTGAGCGCCGACACCGGCGCGGTATTGGGGGAAGCGATCAGGGCGGATCTGACAGTGACTTTCATCGGCCTGAAGATCGGGCTGTTCACTGGCGAGGCGCCGGCACGGGTCGGCGAGCTGGTGTTCGACGAACTCGGTAGCGACGCCGTCGTGCTGCAAGCGCTCCAGCCCCGGGCTCGCCGCCTGGCGCGAAATGCCCTGCCGAGGCTGGCAGCGCGGCCGCGGACCGCACACAAGGGGCTGTTCGGCCACCTGCTGGTGGTCGGCGGCGACACCGGCATGGGCGGGGCCGTGCTACTGGCCGCGGAAAGCGCCCTGCGCTGCGGCGCCGGGCTGGTCTCGGCGGCGACCCGCGTCGAACATGTGCCGGCGTTGCTGGGCCGTTGTCCCGAGGTCATGGCCCATGGCGTGGCGTCGGCGAACCAACTGCTGGCCCTTGCCGAACGCGCCAGCGTGCTGGTGCTCGGTCCCGGGCTTGGCCAGCGCGCCTGGGGTCGCAGCCTGCTGAGCGCTGTCCGGTCGCGACCGTTGCCGCAGGTCTGGGATGCCGACGCGTTGAACCTGCTGGCCCTGGAACCGGTCGGAGCAGGGCCGCAGACATGGATTCTGACGCCGCATCCCGGCGAGGCCGCGCGCCTGTTGGGTCGCTCGACCGCCGAGGTGCAGGCGGATCGTCCGGCGGCGGCGCTGGAACTGGCGCGTCGCTACCAGGCGGTGGTGGTGCTGAAGGGCGCCGGCAGCCTGGTCGCCGCGCCCGACGGACGACTCGCCGTCTGTTCCCAGGGGCATCCGGCGATGGCCGGCGCCGGCC
>NZ_SCND01000096.1:0-16817 GCF_005503585.1 Pseudomonas sp. 2VD | reverse complement strand
GATCCCGGCGATCGACGGCCTGCGGCAGCGGCAGCCGGACCGCGACGCGCTCAAGGCCTTCGGCGCGGCGCTGGGCACCAGTTCCTCGGTGCCGATGTTCCACGTCATCGGCGTCACCCCGGAAGCCCCTGACCTGGCCAGCGCCTTCGGCGGCCGCGCGCCGCGGCGGACCCTGCGGGTCGGTCGCGAGCGCCTGCGCGACGCCTGGCGCGAGCTGGACAGCGCCGACGAGACGCGGATCGACCTGGTGGCGCTGGGCAACCCGCACTTCTCCGCCAGCGAATTCGCCCAGCTCGCCGCGCTCTGCCACGGCCGCCGCAGACACCCGGAGGTAGCGCTGGTGATCACCAGCAGCCGGCAGGTCGTCGCCCAGGCCGAAGCGGCCGGGTACCTGGCGACGCTGCAGGCGTTCGGCGCGCGGCTGGTCACCGACACCTGCTGGTGCATGCTCGACGAACCGCTGGTGCCGCCGGGCGCGCGCACCCTGATGACCAACTCCGCCAAGTATGCCCACTACGCCCCCGGACTGGTCAGCCGCCAGGTGCGCTTCGCCGGCCTCGCCGGCTGCGTCGAGGCCGCCGTCGGTGGACGGGCCCCCGCCGGGCTGCCCGCCTGGCTGAGCGAGGACTGCTGATGTTCGACTACACCTTCCACTGGCGCTCGGCGTTCAACGCCCTGCCGGAGATGCTCGCCGGCAGCCTGGTGACGCTCCAGGTCACCGCGCTGTCGATGCTCTTCGGCATCCTCATCGCCCTGCTCCTGGCCTTCGCCCGGCTCGGCGGCAACCGCCCGCTGCGCGCCGCCGCCGGAGCCTGGATCTCCATCGCGCGGAATACCCCGGCGCTATTCCAGATCTACATCCTCTACTTCGGCCTGGGCTCCTTCGGCCTGCACGTCAGTTCCTGGTTCGCCCTGCTCGCCGGGGTCACCT
This sequence comes from Pseudomonas sp. 2VD, assembly GCF_005503585.1. NCBI lineage: Bacteria > Pseudomonadati > Pseudomonadota > Gammaproteobacteria > Pseudomonadales > Pseudomonadaceae > Pseudomonas > Pseudomonas sp. 2VD. Next base: position 15,886 of record NZ_SCND01000096.1, on the reverse strand, counting down.
TCAACAACGCCGGCTACCTCGCCGAGACCTTCCGCGGCGGCCTCCAGGCGGTGCCCGAGACCCAGCTGCGGGCGGCCCGCTCGCTGGGCATGAGCGCGCCGCAGGCCTATCGCCTGGTGGTGATCCCGCAGCTGCTGCGAGTGGTGTTCTACCCGCTGACCAACCAGTTGGTCTGGGCCATGCTGATGACCTCCCTCGGCGTGGTGGTGGGCCTGACCGACGACCTCACCGGCGTCACCCAGGCGCTCAACGTCAAGACCTTCCGCACCTTCGAATACTTCGCCCTGGCCGCCGTCCTCTACTTCGCCATGGCCAAGTTGCTGGTGCTGGCCGCCCGCCTGCTGGGCTGGCGCCTGTTCCGTTACTGAGGGGAATGCCGTGTTCACCACCAGCCTCACCGCCAACGACCTGCTGTTCCTCCTGCAAGGCGCCTGGACCACCCTCGCCATCACCGCCATGGCGATGCTGATCGGCACCCTGCTGGGCGTCGTCTTCGGCCTGCTCCGCGCCCTGCTGCCACGCGCCAGCCTGCCGCTGGCGGCGCTGCTCGACGTATTCCGCAGCGTGCCGCTGCTGATCCAGTTCGTCCTGCTCAATTCCTTCAAGAGCATCCTCGGCCTCGACTGGAGCGCCTTCGCCGTGGCCTGCCTGGTGCTCGGCGTGTACGCCGCCGCCTACTGCACCGAGGTGGTCCGCGGCGGCGTCCTCTCGGTACCGCCGAGCGTGCGCCGGGCGGCGCGTTCGCTGGGCCTGAGCTATCGCCAGGACCTGTTCCACATCGTCCTGCCGATGGCCGCCCGGGTGGCCTTCCCCGGTTGGGTCAACCTGACCCTGTCGGTGATGAAGGACACCTCGCTGGTGCTCTGGATCGGCATCGTCGAACTGCTGCGCGCCTCGCAGACCATCGTCACGCGCATCCAGGAACCGCTCTTCGTGCTCTGCATCGCGGGGCTCGTCTATTACCTCATGAGCTGGGTGGTCGCGCGACTCGGCGCCCGGCTGGAACGGAGATGGCAGCAATGATCGAGATCAGCGGCGTGCACAAGGCCTACGGCCAGTTCGAGGTGGTCAAGGGCGTCGACCTGAGGGTGGACAAGGGCGAGGTGCTGTCGATCATCGGCGGCTCCGGTTCCGGCAAGTCGACCCTGCTGATGTGCATCAACGGCCTGGAGCCGATCCAGCGCGGCAGCATCCGCGTCGACGGCATCGACGTGCATGCCCGCGGCACCGACCTCAACCGCCTGCGGCGGAAGATCGGCATCGTCTTCCAGCAGTGGAACGCCTTCCCCCACCTGACCGTGCTGGAAAACGTCATGCTCGCGCCGCGCAAGGTGCTCGGCAAGAGCCGCGCCGAAGCCGAGGCGATGGCGCTGAAGCAACTCACCCACGTCGGTCTCGGCGACAAGCTCAAGGTCTTCCCCCAGCGCCTTTCCGGCGGCCAGCAACAGCGCATGGCGATCGCCCGGGCGCTGGCGATGTCGCCGGACTACATGCTGTTCGACGAAGCCACCTCGGCGCTCGACCCGCAGTTGGTCGGCGAGGTGCTGGACACCATGCGCCTGCTCGCCGAAGAAGGCATGACCATGGTCCTGGTCACCCACGAGATCCGCTTCGCCCGCGACGTGTCCGACCGGGTGGCGTTCTTCCGCAATGGCCTGGTCCACGAGATCGGCACCCCCGACCAGGTGATCGGCAACCCGCAGCGGCCGGAGACGGTGGAATTCCTCCGCTCGGTGCTCTGAGCCCGCCCCCGCACAGGAGATAGCCATGCGTTCGCAGCGGATCGTCCACATCGTCAGTTGCCATGCCGAAGGCGAGGTCGGCGACGTGATCGTCGGCGGCGTCGCCGCGCCGCCCGGCGCCACCCTCTGGGAACAGTCGCGCTGGATCGCCAGAGACCAGGACCTGCGCAACTTCGTCCTCAACGAACCGCGCGGCGGGGTGTTCCGCCACGCCAACCTGCTGGTGCCGGCCAAGGACCCGCGCGCGCAGATGGGCTGGATCATCATGGAACCGGCCGACACCCCGCCGATGTCCGGTTCCAATTCGCTGTGCGTGGCCACCGTACTGCTCGACAGCGGCATCCTGCCGATGCGCGAACCGCTGACCCGGCTGCTGCTGGAAGCGCCGGGCGGGCTGATCGAGGCCCGCGCGGAATGCCGCGACGGCAAGGCCGAGCGGGTGGAAATCCGCAACGTGCCGTCGTTCGCCGACCGCCTCGACGCCTGGATCGAAGTCGAGGGCCTCGGCTCGCTACAGGTCGACACCGCCTACGGCGGCGACAGCTTCGTCATCGCCGACGCCCGGCGCCTGGGCTTCGCCCTGCGCGCCGACGAGGCCGCCGAGCTGGTCGCCACCGGCTTGAAGATCACCCACGCGGCCAACGAACAACTGGGCTTCCGCCACCCGACCAACCCGGACTGGGACCATCTGTCCTTCTGCCAGCTGGCCGCGCCGCCGGAGCGCCGCGACGGTGTCCTCGGCGCGAGCAACGCGGTGGTCATCCGCCCCGGCAAGATCGACCGCTCGCCCTGCGGCACCGGCTGCTCGGCGCGGATGGCGGTGCTCCAGGCGAAAGGTCAGCTGCGGGTCGGCGAACGCTTCGTCGGGCGCTCCATCATCGGTTCGGAATTCTACTGCCACATCGAGTCGCTGACCGAACTCGGCGGCCGTCCGGCGATCCTCCCGTGCCTGTCCGGGCGGGCCTGGATCACCGGCATCCACCAGTACCTGCTCGACCCGGACGATCCCTGGCCGCAAGGCTATCGGCTGTCCGACACCTGGCCCGGCGGCCACTGCTGACCACCCCGCCCGACCGCAGGCAGCGGCCGGGCGGAAACCGATCCGGCGCGTACCGGATCGCCCACGACGGCGAACGCTGCCGTCGCCCTGTGACTCGGACCGCAGCGGTCCGACTGAATTCGTATACGAAATACGAAGAAAGGAGAAACCATGAGCAAGCACGTCAACTGGAGCGGCGTATTCCCCGCGGTCACCACCCAATTCAACGCCGATTTCTCGGTGAACCTGGAGGAAACCCACACGGTCATTTCCAACCTGGTGCGCGACGGCGTGTCCGGGCTGGTAGTATGCGGCAGCGTCGGCGAGAACACCTCGCTGACCATCGAGGAGAAGATGGCCGTCACCGAGGTCGCCAAGGATGCCTCCGGCGGCCGCGTGCCGGTGATCTGCGGGATCGCCGAGTTCACCAGCGCCGGCGCGGCGAAGGTGGCCAAGGCGGTGGAGCGGGTCGGCGTCGACGGCATCATGGTGATGCCGGCGCTGGTCTATTCCTCCAAGCCGCACGAAACCGCCGAGCATTTCCGCAGCGTGGCCAGCGGCACCGACCTGCCGGTGATGGTCTACAACAACCCGCCGATCTACCGGAACGACGTCACCCCGGACATCCTGGTTTCCCTGGCCGACTGCGAGAACATCGTCTGCTTCAAGGACAGCTCCGGCGACACCCGCCGCTTCATCGACGTACGCAACCAGGTGGGCGAGCGCTTCATCCTCTTCGCCGGCCTCGACGACGTGGTCCTGGAAAGCGTGGCGGTGGGTGCCCAGGGCTGGATCTCGGGAATGTCCAACGTGTTCCCGAAGGAAGGCGAGACCATCTTCCGCCTGGCCAGGGCCGGGCGCTTCGCCGAGGCGATGCCGATCTACGAGTGGCTGATGCCGATCCTCCATCTCGACGCCCGTCCCGACCTGGTGCAGTGCATCAAGCTCTGCGAGGAACTCGCCGGTCGCGGCAGCGCCCTCACCCGTCCACCGCGCCTGGCCCTGCGCGGCGCCGATCGCGAGCACGTCGAGCGGATCATGGCCAAGGCCCTGGCCAGCCGGCCGGCGCTGCCGGACGTCGGCTTGTAGCCGGCGCCGCGCCCTCGCCGCCTCGCTCCCCAGGGAGCGGCCGGCGAGAGCCAGCGGCAGAGCATTCCGTCCACCGTCCCCAGGGAGGCCCCATGCCCAGTATCCTCGGTCACAACTACGTCGGCGGCGCTCGCAGCGCCGCCGGCAACCTCATCCTGCGCAGCCTCGACGCCGACAGCGGCGAAGCGCTGCCCTACGCCTTCGTCCAGGCCACCGAGGCGGAGGTCGACGCCGCCGCCCGCGCCGCCGAACGCGCCTATCCACACTACCGGCAACTGTCCGCCACGCGCCGCGCCGGATTCCTCGAGGCGATCGCCTCGCGCCTCGACGCCCTGGGCGACGACTTCGTCGCCCTGGTCCGTCGCGAGACCGCGCTGCCCGCCGTACGCATCCAGGGCGAACGGACACGTACCGCCAACCAGTTGCGGCTGTTCGCCGAAGTCCTGCGGCGTGGCGACTTCCACGGCGCGCGCATCGATCGCGGACAACCCGGGCGTACCCCGCCGCGCCCCGACCTGCGCCAGTGGCGAATCGGTCTCGGCCCGGTGGCGGTGTTCGGTGCCAGCAACTTCCCGCTGGCCTTTTCCACCGCCGGCGGCGACAGCGCCGCCGCCCTGGCCGCCGGCTGTCCGGTGGTGGTCAAGGCCCACGGCGGACACATGGCCACAGCCGAATGCGTGGCCGACGCGATCCTCCAGGCGGCGGCCGACAGCGGCATGCCGGCCGGGGTATTCAACATGGTCTACGGCAACGGCGTCGGCGAGGCGCTGGTGCGCCATCCGGCCATCCGCGCGGTCGGCTTCACCGGTTCGCTCAAGGGCGGGCGCGCACTGTGCGACCTGGCAGCGGCGCGGCCGCAGCCGATCCCGGTGTTCGCCGAGATGAGCAGCATCAATCCGCTGGTGGTGCTCCCCGAAGCCCTGCGCCGGCGCGGCCGCCAGGTGGCGGAGGAGCTGGCCGCCTCGGTGACGCTCGGCTGCGGCCAGTTCTGCACCAAGCCGGGCCTGGTGCTTGGCCTGCGCTCCCCCGGCTTCGACGCCTTCGTCGCGGCCCTGGGCGAGGCACTGGCCGCCAGGCCGGCACAGAGCATGCTCAACGCCGGCACCTTGCGCAGCTATGTCGAAGGACTGCAACGCCTGGAGCGCCACCCCGGCATCCGGCGCCTGGCCGGCGCGCCACAGGAAGGGCGGCAGGCCCATCCGCAGTTGTTCAAGGCCGACGTGGGCCTGTTGCTGGAAGGCGACGGACTGCTCCAGGAAGAGGTGTTCGGCCCGGCCACCGTGGTCGTCGAGGCGGCCGACGAGGAACAGCTTGCCCGCGCGCTGGACAACCTGCACGGCCAGTTGACGGCGACCCTGATCGGCGAAGCGGACGATCTCGCGGCGTTCGCCGGGCTGGTCCCGCAGCTCGAAGGCAAGGCCGGGCGCCTGCTATTCAACGGCTATCCGACCGGCGTCGAGGTGTGCGACGCCATGGTCCACGGCGGCCCCTACCCGGCCACCTCCGACGCTCGCGGCACCTCGGTGGGAACCCTGGCCATCGAGCGTTTCCTGCGCCCGCTGTGCTACCAGGACTACCCCGACAGCCTGCTCCCGGACGCCCTGAAGAACGCCAACCCGCTGGGCCTGCTGCGCCTGGTCGATGGCCGGAGCACGCGCGAGGCCCTGGATTGAGCACGCCTGGAAGCCTGGATGGCGGATAACGCCGTTGGCGCTATCCGCCCTACGCAGTCGTCCTCGTTGCGCCACGCTGTCCGGTCGGCCCCTCGCCTTGCGCTCACTCCAGCAACGCCAGCAGCTCCCGGTGCAACGCCTCGGGAATCGTCACGCCGTCCCTGGCGCTGCGTTCGCGCGCTTCGAAGCGTCGCTGCGAGGGCAAGCGCGCGCCCTGTTCGACGATGCCTTCGAACAGCGTCTCGGCGCGCGCCAGGTGCTCCTCCGCCGAGGCGCCGAGCATGCGCCGCGGATCGATGGCGATCAGCAGTTCGCCACCGTAGGGAGAAGAACGGCTGCCCTCGTCGTAGGCCAGCGACTCGGCACTGGTCAGGTCGCCGATCAGCGGACCGGCGAGCAGTTCGACCATCGCCGCCAGGGCCGAGCCCTTGTGCCCGCCGAAAGTAAGCATGGCGCCTCGCAACGCGGCGCTGGCATCGGTGGTCGGCTCGCCCTGCTCGTCCACCCCCCAGCCCAGCGGGATCGGCTTGCCGGCGCGTTCGTGCAACTGGATCTCGCCACGCGCCACGGCGCTGGTGGCGAAGTCGAAGACGAACGGCGGGCCGTCCGGACGCGGCCAGCCAAAGGCGATCGGGTTGGTGCCGAAGATCGGCTTGCGTCCGCCCGCCGGCGCCACCCAGGCATGACTCGGCGTGGTCGCCAGGGCCACCAGGCCCGCCTCGGTGAGTGCCTCGACCTCAACCCATAGCGCGGAGAAATGCACACAGCGGTTCACCGCCATCGCCGCGATACCCTGGCTGCGGGCCTTCTCCAGCAGATGCGGCAGCCCCAGCCGGAATGCGCACTGGGAGAACCCGCCATGGGCGTCGACCCGCAGCAGGCCGGGAGCGATGTCGTGCAGTTCCGGCTCGGCGTCGGCGGATACCTTGCCGGCCTTCAGGGTGGCGATGCAGCCGAGCAACCGCCAGATACCGTGGGAGGCGCATTCGTCGCGCTCCCCCGCCACCAGGGTATCGGCCACCGCCTGTACATGGGCTTCGCTGAAAGCGTGCCGGCGCAGGATGCGCACGGCCAGCTCGCGGACCTCGTCCAGCGTCATTCGGATCACGGGCTTCTCCTTGTTCGACCAATCCCTAGGGTGGCCTGCCGCGACAGCCTTCTCTTGACCTCAATCGACCCTGAGCATGCCGAAAACGGCACAACCGGCTCGAGCACATCGAAAACTTACAGAAAATTCCTATCAATCATGTAAGGCAATTCCAAATAGCCCCGCAGCCCCTCAAGAAACCCCTCCGCGCCCCGCTACAGGGCCAAGCACCTTCCCACAGCCCGGTCGGAGACCACCCCATGCTTCTTCGTCGTATCGCCATCACCCCACGCGCCGTCATCGGCTTCGCCATCCTCGCCTCGCTGCTGGTGGCGCTCGGCCTCTTCGCGCACAACCGCATGGGTTCGCTGAACCGCGCCGCCAGGGATATCGGCGAGGTCTGGCTGCCCAGCGTCGAAGCCTCGGCCCAGCTCAGCGGCCTGATGAGCGAACTGCGCCTCGGCGAGATGAACCACGTGCTGCTGCACGACGCCACGCGCATGCGCCAGCAGGAACAACGGATGGACGAGGTCATCGCTACCCTCGCCAGGGTGGAAAGGGAATACCGCCCCTTGCTGGTCCTGGACGAGGAGCGCGCGTTGCTCGACCAGTTCGTCCAGCGCCAGCAGGAGTACCTCGAAGGACACGCCGCCCTGCTCGCGCTGTCCCGTGACAACCGTACCGACGAAGCCAGCGTGCTGATGGGCGGGGCCCAGTTGCAGCGCTACGAGCAGGTGCAGCGGACCCTGAAGCAACTCATCGCCCTCGACCGCGAGGCCGCCCGCGCCTCCACCGCCGAAGCCGCCGATGTCTACTCCCGGGCCTCCACCGCGATCCTCGCGGTGCTGCTGGTGGCCCTGGCGGCCAGCGTGACGATCGCCTGGCTGCTGACCCGCAGCATCGTCGTGCCGATCCGCCAGGCGGTGTCCTGCGCCGACCGCATCGCGGCCCGCGACCTGACCGGCGAGATCGCCAGCGACGGCGACGACGAGCCGGCGCAACTGATGAAGGCCATGCGCAGCATGCAGGCCAGCCTGCACGACACCATCGAGCAGATCGGCGATTCCGCCGCGCTGCTGGCCGCCGCTGCCGAGCAACTGAACGCGGTGACCGAGGAAGGCAACCGGTCGCTGGCCCGGCAGAACGATGAGATCGAGATGGCCGCCACCGCGGTCAACGAAATGAGCGCGGCGGTCGAGGAGGTCGCGCGCAACGCCAGCTCCACCGCCGAGGCCTCCAGTCTCTCGGAACGGGCCGCCGGCAACGGCCGCGCACGGGTCGGACAGACCGTCCGCTCGATCCGCCAGATGAACACCGAGATCGGCCAGACTGCGCGCCTGGTGGAGGGCCTGGCCAGCCAGGCGCAGGACATCGGCAAGGTGCTCGACGTGATCCGCGCCATCGCCGAGCAGACCAACCTCCTCGCCCTCAATGCCGCCATCGAGGCCGCCCGCGCCGGCGAGCAGGGCCGCGGATTCGCGGTGGTCGCCGACGAAGTGCGCGCCCTCGCCCACCGCACCCAGCAATCGACCCATGAGATCGAAGGCATGATCGCCAGCGTCCGCGAGGGCACCGACACCGCGGTGTCCGCGATGCGCGAGAACGACCAGCGCGCCCGGCAGATGCTCGACGAGGCCGAGGCCGCCGACCACGCCCTGGGCGAGATCGCCGAGCACGCCACGCGGATCAACGAGCGCACCCTGGTGATCGCCAGCGCTGCCGAGGAGCAGGCCCACGTCGCCCGCGAGGTCGATCGCAACCTGGTGAACATCCGCGACGTTGCCGTGCAGACCACCCAGGGCGCCGAGCAGACCCGCGGCGCCAGCCACGAGCTGTCGCGCCTGGCCAACGACCTCAAGGGCATGATCGGTCGCTTCGTGGTCTGACCCGCAGGCGAGCTAGGGCGTCGCGCGGCGCAGCACCAACTGCCCGCCGTCGCCCTTCTGCACCCGGTAGTCGCCCTCGCCCTGGCGACCGAGGAGCATCAGGGTCAGGCCGCCGCGTTCGAGCAGCGCGATCCCGGCCGGGGTAGGCCTCCAGGCGCGCGGCTCGCTGGGCAGCCAGCGCGTGAGGCAGGCGGTATCGCCGCCCAGGTCGTAGCCACTGGCTTCCGCCACTTCGCTGTCGCGCAGCTCCAGGTGGCAGATCGCGGGCGCCTCGTCCTGCTGCAGGGTCCATTGCCCGGCGAGATCGGAAGCGCTGAGAAGAATCAGACTGCTGGCCATACTGATACCTGTGCTGAAAAAACCGCAGAGCAAGCAAACCATCCTGGAGAGCTTCGCGCTTGCCGACATCGAGAGATCTCCTTCAAGCCTGGAACATCGGATAACACGGCGAACGCCGCCCGCCATCCTCGCTTCGAACGCCAGCGCGCGCCAGGCGCCGCGGGCCTCCGTTCGTCCGCCGGGTCGCCGGCCCACGGGCGCGCCACAGTTCACAACTTCGCTCCTGTGGAAGACACCTATCAATTCGAACAGTGCCCGGCCGGCCGAAGGGCCGCGGTTCGTACCGCCGCACCGAACCGCGCCCGTGTCAGCGCGTCAGACGACGATGTCGGCCTGGGTCGCCTGGCCGATCAGATTGATCGCGAAATCGGCATGGGCATCCCCGCTGAAGTCGATCGCCAGGCTGCCGGCCTTGCTCGCCGCGTCGTAGGACAGAATCGCCTGGCCGGCCTGGCCGGCGAAGGCGTCGACGTATTGCAGCACCAGCCCGCCGTTGACGAAGGCGTCCAGCCCGGACAGGTCGATCTTGTCCTGGCCGCTGACGAAGTCGCGCAGGGTATCCGGCGCCGCCGCGGAGGACTCGGCGATATCGCCGTAGACGAAGGTGTCGGCTCCCGCGCCACCCCACAGCTGGTCCGCGCCGAGGCCGCCGTAGAGGATGTCGTTGCCGGCGCCGCCCTTGAGCACGTTGGCCACGTCGTTGCCGATCAACAGGTCGCTACCCGAGCCGCCGATGGCGTTTTCCACGGTGACCCCGGCAGCGATCGACACGTTACCCTTCAACCCGCCGACATCGGACAGCGCCTTCTCGTTGAGGTTGATCTTCTGGTTCTGGCTGAAGCCGGAGAAGTCCAGGGTGTCGTTGCCGCCGGCGTCCCACACCGAGAACACCAGCTTGGAACTGGACGAGGTGGCGCTGTAGAAGTCGCGCTCGGTGTTGGAGTTGAAGCCGTACACCGTGTCGCCGGTGCGGGTGGTCAGGTTGGCCCCGTAGAGCTTCTGGATCGCCGCGATGTCGTCCAGCAGCGGTGCCGAGGAATAGGCGCCCTTGAAGTCCTGGCCGGTGTTCTGCTCTTCCCAGTAGCTCATCACCGAATAGGCGCGGGTGTCCTCGGCGTAGGTAGCGTCGGCGTAAGTGGGATCGCCCTCGCCGGCGTTGTAGTCGCCGGGGTGGCTCAGGCCCAGGGTATGGCCGATCTCGTGGGTCAGCGTCTGGCGTCCGTAGTTGCCGTTGGCCGGATTGACGTTGGCGCTGTAGCTGCTGTTGATCAGGTACCAGGATTGCCCCTTGAGCGCATCCGGTACATCCGGCAGGAAGGCGAACGCCGCACCGCCGACACTACTGCTGAAGTTGCCGAAGGTCAGGTCGCCCTGATCGCCCTGGCCGGCGTCGACAAAGTGGATATTGGTGACGTCCGCCCAGGATTGCAGCGACAACTTGGCCTGGGCCTGCTGCTGCGCGGAGAAGGCGCTGAACTTGCCCAGCGAGTAGATATCGCTGACATACTTCCACGGCGTATTGAAGAAGTCGTTCGGCTTGGTCAGGAACGAATAGGACAGGGTCAGCACCGAGTCGCCCGGCGCTTTCTGCCAAGACGCCTGTTCGCGGAGGATCTGCTCCGCCGCCTGGTCGACGGTATAGGACGGATGGCTATTGACCAATTCGTCCCCGCCCCGCGCATAGGCATGCAGGAAGTTGTCTACCTGGGTATACGCATCGCTACGACCTTTCAATGCAAGAGAATTGCTGGACATTGTCATATCCCTTTAAGTTGTAAAGGAAATAACTCGGATACAATTATCGGATGGATAATTGCAGTTATCGGCCAGATCAGACCGAAGTCCAAACTGACACAGCTCATTTTCCAATGTCCACAGGTTTCATGAAAAAAATTAAGCTGCACTTAAAGCATATGCACGAACGAATTCCGCATATATGAAATCATGCAGGAAAGATAAACTACCGAAGACACTGGAATATTATAAAAACCGTTTCATATAAATAGCGCCTTATTGAAAAAACAATTCCATGCGTATTGTTCGACCTCTGTCGACCCGCCCGGGACATCGACTTCACGCCAGGCGAACAATTGCCCGCACGTCCTTCGCGGTCTCAATTGAGCGCGCTCCGGTTTTCCTCCGTATCGGTCTTCGACAGGGTGTGCAGCGGCGCCGGGCAATCCGTCGTCGCGCAGTCGCGGCGGCGCGCCGGCGTCTCGCCGGAAACGAAGTTCGCCGCCACCAGTTCCAGGTCGGCTTCGTCCAGCACCCCGGCGTAGAAACGCAGGCGTGCCCAGGCCGTGAGGTAGTCGTACTTGGCCTTGGACAGCTCGTTCATCGCGCTGTACAGCGCCTGCTCGGCGTTCAGCAGGTCGAGGTTGACCCGCACCCCGGCGGCGATGCTCTTGCGCGTGGCCATCACCAGCGTCCGCGCCGAATCCACGGTCATCTCGTAGGCGCGGATCTTCGCCGCGCTGCTGCTGCTCTGGTTGTACATCTTGCGCACCTGGTTGAGGGTCTCGCGGACCTTGTCGTCCAGGTCGTAATGGCTCTTCTCCATGCGATGCGTGGCCTGGCGCGTCGCCGCCAGGGTCTCGCCGCCGGAGAACAGCGGAACGCTCAACTGGATGCCGACGCTGTCGGTCTCGTAGCGCTGGTTGTAGGTGTTCTCCGAACCGGACTTGGACTTGCCGGTGCTGGCGTACAGGCCCAGGCGCGGCAGGAAGTCGGCGCGGTTCTGCTCGACCTCGTAGCGGGCCACGTCCACCGCGTGGCGCAGCGAGGCCAGCTCGGGATTCTCGGCCAGCGCCAGGTCGCGCCAGGCGGTGTAGCTGGCGGGGCTCAGCGGGCGCACCTGGAAGCGTTCGCCGAGCGGCGCCAGGTCGGCGATCTCCAGCGGCGCTCCGACCAGTCGCTCCAGTTCGCGCAGGGCGGCATCCTGGCTGTCCCGCGCCTCGATTTCCTGGGCCTGGGCCAGGTTGAAGCGGGCCTGGGTCTCCAGGGTGTCGGTGCGGGTGCCGTTGCCGCGCTCGAACTGGCGCTGGTTGAGCTGGAACTGCTCGCGGTAGGAGCGTTTCTGCGCCCGCGCCAGTTCGATCTGGTCCTGGGCCAGCAGCGCGCCGGTATAGGCTTCCAGGACCCGGACCAGCAGTTCCTGGCTCTGGCTGCGGAAGCGCTCGTCGGACAGCAGCGCCTGGGCCACGCCCTTGCGGTAGCGGCTGAAGGCCTCGTAGTCGAACAACGGCTGTTGCAGGCTGAGGGTGGAGACGTAGCTGTCGTAGTCGCGGTCTTCCTTGAAATCGCCGCGGGTGGTGGCCTGGGTCACATCGGACCAACTGCGCCCACGGTTGTAGCTGTACACCAGGCGCGGCAGCAGCGCCGCGCGGCCGAGCGCACGGTATTGCCTGCCGGCCTCGTGCTCCTGGATCGCGGCCTGGAACTGCGGGTCGTTCTCCAGGGCCAGGTGATAGCCGTCCAGCAGGCCGAGGGCGAAGGCATCCTCGCGCAGCAGCAACAGGAAGGCGCCGAACAGCCAGGTCATCAGGCGGCGCATGGTCATCGGTCAGTTCTCCGCCAGCGCCACGTGGGCGCGGTCGAACAGGGGCTTGAACAGGTAGTTGAGCAGCGAGCGCTCGCCGGTGCGGACGAACACCTGCACCGCCATCCCCGGGCGGATCTGCAGGCCCTTCAGCTTGCCCATCGCGGCCGCGTCGACCTGGGCGCGCAGCGCGTAGTAGGGCTGCTTGTTCTGCTCGTCGAGCAGGCGGTCGGCGCTGACCATGGTCACCTCGCCGGTGACCCGCGGGGTCTTGCTCTGGTTGAAGGCGGTGAACAGCATCTCCACCGGCAACCCGCTGTGGATCCGGTCGACCAGGTTCACCGCGAGCTGGCCCTCCACTTCCAGGCTGTCGCTGTTGGGCACGATGTACATCAGCAATTCGCCGGGGCCGATCACCCCGCCATCGGTGAACACCTTCAAGCCGGCCACGTAGCCGCTGACCGGCGCGCGGATCTCGGCGTGCCGCAGTTCGTAGCGCGCCGAGGACAGCTCCTCCCAGAGCGTCCGCGCATTGACCTGGGTTTCCGCCAGTTGCCCGTTGACTTCCTTGCGGTACTCCTCCTCGCGTTGGGCGATGCGCATCTGCGCCTCGGCGATGCTCTGGCGGATCTGCCCGAAGCGACCGCTGCTCTCCGATAGCCGGGCGTTCACCTCGGCCAGTTGGCGCTCCTGTTCGAGCAACTGGTTGCGCGGCATGTAGCCTTCCTCGGCGAGGTCGCGCGCACCGCTCAACTGGCTGTTCAACAGGCGTTGTTGCAGGCGCTGGTTGCCCTCGGTCTGGCGCAACCCTTCGAGCTGGGCGCGCAGCCCCTCGATGTTCGCCCGCAATGCGGAGAGTTCGTTGGCCAGCGCGGTCTGGCGGCTGTGCAGCAACTGCCGCTGCAACTCCAGGCGCTCGCCGAGGGTCGGCAGCGGGGCCTGATCGGCCAGCCCCGCGGGCATCTCCAGGGTCCGCCGGCCGTCGTATTCGGCCTGTAGGCGCGCCTGGTTGAGCCGCGCGTTGGCGTACCGGTTGAGCAGCGAATCGACGTTGGCCCGGGCCTGGGTCGGTTCCATGCGGATCAGCGGCTCGCCCGCCTCCACATGCTGGCCGTCGCGCACCAGGATGTGCTTGACCACCCCGCCCAGCGGATGCTGCACCGACTTGCGCTGGCCGGAGATGATCACCGTGGCCGGCACCGCCACGCCCTGGTCGAGCGGCGCGAAGGCGGCCCAGAGCAGCGCACCGCCGAAGCCGAACAGGACCAGCAGCCAACCCAGTCGCGCATAGGCGTTCTCGTCGCGTTTCACCGTGCGGGTCATTCCACACCTCCCTGGCGCGGCGCGGCCACCACCTGCGGCGCGCCGTAGCCGGCCACCCGGTAGTCCGCGCGCTGCTGCGACGCCGACGCGGCGCGCTGGTTGTTCAAGGCGGCGAGCACCTGGTCACGCTCGCCGTACAGGTGCAACTGGCCGGCGTTCAGCGCCAGCAGGCGGTCGGCGCAACCCAGCACGCCGGCCCGGTGGGTGATCAGCAGCACCGTGCAGCCACGCGCCTTGAGCGCCTGGATCGCCGCCAGCAGCGCCTGCTCGCCGCTGTCGTCGAGGTTCGAGTTGGGTTCGTCGAGCACCACCAGGGTCGGCGCACCGTACAGCGCCCGGGCCAGGGCGATGCGCTGGCGCTGGCCGCCGGAAAGCCCGGCGCCGCCGACGCCGAGCACGGTGTCGTAGCCCTGCGGCAGGCGCAGGACCAGTTCGTGGACCCCGGCCAGGCGCGCCGCCTCCACCACCTTGTCGGCCTGCACCTCGCCGAAGCGGGCGATGTTTTCCGCCACCGTGCCGGCGAACAGTTCGATGTCCTGCGGCAGGTAGCCGATGCGCGGGCCGAGGGTCTCGCGCTCGTACTGGCGGATCTCGGCGCCGTCCAGGCGCACGCTGCCGTGCAGGGTCGGCCAGATGCCCAGCACTACCCGCGCCAGGCTCGACTTGCCGGAGCCGGACGGACCGATCACGCCGACCACCGAGCCGGCCGGGATCGCCAGAGTCAGGCCACGCAGGGTGCGCGCCTCGCTGCCGGGCGGCGCCGCGTCCAGCGATTCCAGCAGCAGGTGGCCACGCGGCTCGGGCAATTCCATGCGCCGCTCGCGGGCGGGGAATTCGTCGAGCAGGCCGCTCAGCCGGCGATAGGCATCGCGCGCCGCGCCCCACTGCTTCCACACGCCGATCAGTTGGTCGATGGGCCCCAGCGCACGGCCCATCAGGATCGAGCCGGCGATCATCATCCCCGGGGTGATGCGTCCCTCCACCGCCAGCCAGGCGCCGAGGCCGAGCACCAGGGATTGCAGGGCGATGCGCAGGTACTTGCTCAGCGCGTTGATCCGCGCCGCGCGCTCGCTGGCCAGGCTCTGCTGGTCGAGGAACGCCTGGTGCAGCCGTTCCCAGCGCCCGCGCATGCTGCCGAGCATGCCCATCGCCTCGATCACCTCGGCGTTGCGCAGGTTGTTGCTGGCCAGTTGGCCGGACTTGATCGACAACTCGCCGGCCTTGGCCAGCGGCGCACGGGTGGCGCGTTCGTTGAACCAGGCGAGGGCCATCAGGGCCAGCGCGCCGACCAGCGAGAGCAGGCCGAGCCAGGGGTCGAAGAGGAAGATCACCAGCAGGTAGACCGGGAACCAGGGTGCGTCGAAGAAGGCGAACAGCGCCTGGCCGGTGATGAACTGGCGCAGGGTGGTCAGGTCGTGCAGCGCCTGGCTGGCCTCCTGGCCGCCGGCGCGCAGGTTGCGTTCGAAGGCGGCGGCGTAGATCCGCCCGTGCAACTGGCCGTCGAAGCGTTCGCTGACCCGCACCAGGACGAAGCTGCGCAGCGCCTCCAGCGCGCCCATGAAGACGAACACGCCGAGCGCCATCAGGGTCAGCATCAACAGGGTGACTTCGTTGGCCGAGGACAGCACGCGGTCGTACACCTGCAGCATGTACAGCGAGGGCACCAGCATCAGCAGGTTGATCACCCCGGAGAACGCCGCCACGCTGCGCAACGCACTGCGGCTGGCCGCCAGGGCCTGTTTGATTTCGTTGGTAACGCTGGAACCGAGCCTTGCCATCGAGCGCGCTCACTTCTGCCACGACTGCCGCTGGAATCCCGAATGAGCCCGGATGGCACCTCCCTGTGCCGGGCGTTCCCTCGCCGTCAGGCGGCCAGGGCCTGATGCTCCAGCGCCGGGTCGGCGCCGATCAGCTGGATTGTCGGCGGCGCCGCTTCGCCGCCGTGGCCGAGCAGCGCCGCGAGCACCTTGCCGGCACCGTCCAGGGCGCTGTGCGCGGTATCCCCGGCGATACCGGCGACGATCGACAGGTCATTGTCGAGGTCATGCACCAGCTCGATCTGGCCCTTCGGCCCGACCCCGGCGACATCGACACCGGCAATCGTTTGCGCATACAGCTTGCTGTCGAAGTGCAGGTCCAGCGTCGGCAGCGAGACACCGATGTCCTTGAC
>NZ_SCND01000095.1:0-16996 GCF_005503585.1 Pseudomonas sp. 2VD | reverse complement strand
GTCCGGCGGCCAGCGCCAGCGCCTGGCGCTCGCCCGCGCGTTGCTGGTAGACGCGCCGGTGCTGCTGCTCGACGAGGCGACCAGCGCCCTGGATGCGGAAAGCGAGCACCTGATCCAGCAGGCCCTGCCAGGCCTGATGAGCGGACGTACCACCCTGGTGATCGCCCATCGCCTGGCCACGGTGCAGAGCGCCGACCGCATCGCGGTGATCGACCAGGGGCGGCTGGTGGCGATTGGTAGCCACGCCCGTCTGATCGCCGAGAACCCGCTCTATGCGCGCCTGGCGGAACTGCAGTTCGCCGTCGGCGGACGCTAGCTTCAGAGCGGCTTGTCGATGCCCGCGTACTGCTTGTCCAGCTCGTCGATACGCTGCGCGTAGGCACGGGAGAGGCAGTCGGTGTCGCCACCGCAGCGCCGGCGCTCACGCAGCCAGTCCTGCTGCCGGTCCTGCATGGCGCCGCGGCCGCCCATGGCGAACAGGCCGCGGAGGAAGTGGTACTTGACGCTCATCTCGACGTCCTTGTCGTTCAGCGCCCGGTTCGCGCAGATGGCCTTTTCGTCCGCTCGCTCAGCCTTTTCGCAATCGAAGCTGGCCGCTTCGGCCAGGGGCGCCAGCAGGAGTCCGCCGAGGGCGAGGAATGCCAGGTGCTTCATGCCGTTCTCCGTTTCGCCTGGTTGCTTGCGAATCTTCGACGCCAGCGACGGCGCTGGGTTCAGCGGGGAGCGCGCGGCGGCCGGGCGGGCCGCTCCGGCGCGGTCAGTGCGAAAGGATCAGGGCCTTCTGCTCGGGGATGACGGTGCGCTCCCGAGGGGCGTCCGCGCGTTCCGCTTCCTCGGTTTCGGGGCGGTTGGCGAACAGGCTTTTCAGGGTGCTCAGCAGCGGCTGTTCCTTCGCCGCTTCGGCGACCTGGCTGCGGCTTTCCACGGGTTCCGGGTTGGCCGCCGTGACCACGTGGAAGTCGCTGATCTCGATGATCCCACGGCCCTCGGCGAGCAAGTGGAAGGAGAAGGCCTTGCGCGCTTCCGGGTTGTCGAAGGTGAAGCTCATGTCCAGCGGCTTGCCTTTGAGCAGGCGCGGGATGTCCGGTACCGGTATGGGAACGTCGCGTTCGAACTCCTTGGTCTTCAGCGTCACCCGGGCGCCGTTGCGGTCCATCTGCAAGGCGCGGATCTTCAGGGTGACCGTGGTCCTGCTGTTCTTCGGCATCTCCAGGTATTGCGCGCCGATCAGGTTGTCGGTCCAGTCGTTGTGGGTTTCCGGCTTCAGGCGGATGCGTTCGTGGGTGGCGAACTGGAACTCCTGGCCCAACTGGCCGGCCTGTTGCACGGAGTGGTCGAGGACGGCGGCGCGCTGGCTGACCAGGCGTGCCTGGCGTCCGCTGAAGCGACCGAGGAACTCGGCTTCGTCGGCGATGAAGCCCTCGCTGCGGTAGCGCCGGCAGACCTGCTGGAAATCGCATTCGACGAAGGTTGCCTTGCCGTCGTGGTGGCGCAGCATGCCGTTGGTGTAGGACATCATTTCGCGACCGCTGGCGTAGTCGCGGAACAGCGAGCGCCCGGAAATCCCCGCCGGCACGCGGTAGCCGAAATAGTCGAGGACGGACGCGGCGAGGTCGATGTGGCCGTAGACGCCGCTCTTGATCGGCGGCAGCGCCGCCTGTTCCGGTGCCAGCACCAGGTTGAAGCCCCAGGCCGAGGCGAGGCGCACCTGGTCGACACCGTGGGATTCGTCGGAAGTGAGCACCACCAGGGTGTCGCGCAACACGCCCTGTTTCTCCAGGTCGGCGAGGAAGGCGTCGATCGCGTCGTCGAGATAGGCCACCGCGGCCTGCTTGGCGTTCGGGTAGCGGGCCAGGTAGTCGGCAGGCGCCGAGTAGGGCTGGTGGGTGCCGACGGTGAGCAGGGTCAGCATCCAGGGTTTCTTCTGCTGGCGCAGCTGCTTCACGTAGGTCGCGGCGCCCTCGAAGAAGGCCTTGTCGTCCATGCCCCAGGGAAACTCCAGGTAGGACGTGTTGCGGAACCAGTCGCGCCCGAGGGTCTTGTCGAAGCCCATCTGCGGCATGACCTTGTCCTTGGCCATGAAGCGCAGGCCGGCACCCTGCAGGAAGTGCGTGCTGAAACCGTGCTGGCGCAGCTGGGCGGGCAGGCACTCCCTGGCCCGGGCCGGGTTGTTGAGCAGCTCGACGCCCTTCGGCGTGCCCGAGTCGAGCTTGCTGTAGTCGCCGCAGAGCATGGCGTAGAGGCCGCGGATAGTCTGGTGGCTGTGCAGCACGTAGTCCGGGGTGGTCATCGCCCGTTCGGCCCAGCCACTCAGCCGGGGCATCGGCGCTTCGTGGTAGCTGCTGTTGATGGCGGCGCGGTTGGCGGCGATATACGCGCCAGGGATTCCCTCCATGGCCACGATCAGGACGTTGCGCGCGCGTCCTCCGCCGGCCAGCAGCGGCGTTCCGGAAAGATCGAGTTGGTTGAGCCCGGCGACGTCCGGCGGGGTGTCCGGACGGTCGCCGGCGAGCCAGTCTTCGACCGCCAGTTGGCCACTGCTGAGCGCGCTGGCCAGCAGTTTGTGCGGCAGGTTGTACTGCTGCCACTGGTCGGCATCGCTCGGACGCAGGTATTGCAGGCCGACATGCGCCGCCAGGAACGCCGCCGGCAGCGCGTAGGCATAGCGCGGCAGGCGCGGACCGCGGCGACGCCAGAGCAGCACGCAAAGCAATGTCGCGCCGCCGAGGCCGAGCGCCAGTGGCAGGTGGGCGAGGCCGCCGCCCTGGGTGGAGCTGCTGACGAACTGCGGATCCAGCAGGTACTTGAGGTCGGAAGGTTCCGGCATGCGCCCGACCGCGCCGACCAGTTCGGCATTGCCGATCAGGAACAGGCACCAGAGCAGCATGACCGGGAGCGCGAACCACAGGGAGCGTCGATGCAGGAGCAGCACCAGCAGGCTGCCGAGGGCCAGGTCCGAGAGATAGCCGAACGGCGTCGACCAGCCGAGCCAGTAGCGGCCGGCGAGGGGAACGACCAGGAACAGCGCGGCCAGCGCCAGAAGCGAGCCGCAAGATGAGAGCCAACGGCTGAGTGGACGCACAGGAACTCCTGATGAGCGGCAGCGAGAATCCTTGATAAGGATGTTCCAAAAAAGTCTTTAGGGTTCACGATTTTGAAACATCGTTGTGCTTACTGCCAGTAGACAGTCGGCATTTGGGAAATGTCCGCGTGGTTCAGGATGTTCCGGCGCGAACGGCCGGCAAGGCGATGAGCGGCGTCGGCGTACCGGCAAAAACTTCCGCCCGCCTGCGTGGCGCCCGGTAGAATGCCGCCCCTTCGACAGGGGGAGACAACATGGCGGTCATCGGGCGTTTCAATTCACTGCAGGTGGTCAAACACACGGAGTTCGGGCTCTATCTCGACGGTACCCAGCACGGCGAGATCCTCCTGCCCAAGCGCTATGTGCCGAAGGACCAGCCCAGCGAAGTGGGCGACTGGCTCAACGTGTTCATCTACCTGGACAGCGACGACCGCCTGATCGCCACCACCCAGACGCCCAAGGTCCAGGTCGGCGGTTTCGCCAGCCTGAAGGTCGTGGAGATCAACCGGATCGGCCTGTTCCTCGACTGGGGCCTGCCCAAGGACCTGCTGCTGCCGCATTCGGAAGAGAAGCGTCCGTTGCAGGTCGGCGACTACTGCGTGGTCTACGTCTACCTGGACAAGCGCACCAACCGCATCACCGCCACCGCGCGCCTGGACCGCCAGCTGGATAACCTGCCGCCGCGCTACAGCGTCGGCCAGGCGGTCGACCTGCTGGTGGTGGAGCGTACCGAGATGGGCTTCAAGGCGATCATCGAGGGCAAGCACTGGGGCCTGATCCACAAGAACGAGGCGTTCAAGTTCCTCCGCAGCGGCATGCGCGAACAGGGCTACATCAAGGAATTGCGCGCGGACGGCAAGATCGCCCTGAGCCTGCAGCCGGTCGGCGCCGAGGCCGCCGTCGAGCTGAGCCAGCAGATTCTCGCCCGGCTGCTGGAGGCCGGCGGCAGCCTGCCGCTCAGCGACAAGAGTTCGCCGGAAGATATCCACCGGCTCTTCGGGGTCAGCAAGGGGACCTTCAAGAAGGCCATCGGCGGTCTCTACAAGAAAGGCCTGATCCTGATCCACCCGGAACGCATCGAACTGCCGCGCTGAGGTTTCCGCTCAGGGCTGGAGGAACGGGGCGAAGTCCAGGCCAGCGCCGCCGGGGCGGACGTCGCGCAGGCGCTTGCCGGGGTCCGCGCTCAGCTCCAGGCTGAGGGTCGGCCGGCGGGCGTTCTTGTCGCGCAGTTCCAGACTGTCCTGCTGCTGGCGAAGGAAACCGGTGGGCACCTTCAGGTGCTCCACTGCATCGCCGGCCGGGTTCGCCAGCAGCAGGTTGAGGAACTTGCCGGCCTTCAGTTGGCTGAGCGGAATATCGAACCACCAGACGTTCTTGCTCTTGTTGAAGCGGGCGAGCAGGGTGTTGCCGGCATCCAGCACGGACATGCCCAAGGCCTGGTTGAGCTGTGCGATGGCTGCCGCTTTATCGAGTTTCATGGAGTTTCCTGACGGGCCGCGCCGGCCGGGATGGCGGGCGGGTAGCCGGATATTCTAGCAGCCGGAGGGACGGCGCAGGACCTGCGCGGTGCGCAGGCCCCGCCGCTCAGACCATCCGCCGGAACCGCCGCCAGCGTTGCTGCCAGCCCAGCAGCAGCGGAGAGACCGCGGGGCCGGTGCCGGCGTCCTGCAGGCGCGGGTGGTGGCTGACCACGTTGACCAGGATCGGCTCCTGGGCGTTCTTCACATCGACGAAGAACAGGTGCTGCCCCTGGTGCAGGCGTTCTTCGAAGGGGCGGAAGGCGCGGTTGGTGCGCTGCAGGCCGAAGAAGCTGCCTTCCCACAGGCAGAACGCGCAGAGCACGGCGCCGAGGAAGATCACCGGAATCCAGCCGGCGGCGGTTTCCGTCCAGCCGCTGGCATAGGCGAAGGCCACGGCGACGATGGCCAGGACGAGGCCGACCAACAGGCCGACACGGCCGGAGCGGACCACATCCTTCTTCATGAACGGAGAGACTTCGTGCAGATGGCGCTGGCCGGTCTCCGCGTCCTTTTCGCTGAGGACGTGGATCTGCTCGGTGGCGATGCCGCTGGCTTCCAGTTCGGCTTCGAGCCGTTCCAGCTCGTCGAGGTTGTCGCTGATGTAGTAATGCCGGTTCATGGCATGCCTCCCATCGTCTGACGGCCTGTTCCTTGGGCGAACAGGCAAAGGTCGATACCCCCTGTCGGTGAATCCCGGAGCACCCGCAAGCGGCAGGTCGGCCGGGATTGTCGGTTTCTTGCGCAGCATTCAGTCTAGCATCCGCGGCAGCGGCGGCCGGTACGCCGGTCTGCTGGCTTCTTCCTTCAACATAGGCCGGAAGCGGGGTGGCGGCGGGGCCGGGCGATGGACGGGCCAGGTACGGGTGGGCCGTACGCAGCCCGCGAGCGCAGGATTACTCGGCGGGAACGATGATGGCGACGCGGCGGTTCTCGCTGCGGCCGGCGCGGGTCTTGTTATCGGCCACCGGCTTGCTCATGCCCAGGCCGCGGACCTCGATGTTGGCCGCCGGCATGCCGGCTTCGCGGAACACCGCGGCTACCGATTCGGCGCGCCGTTCGGAGAGCTTCTGGTTGTAGCCTTCGTCGCCGTAGTTGTCGGTGTGGCCTTCCAGGCGGACCTTGTCGATGTCTACCGCGAGCAAGGCGTGGGCGATCTTCGTCAGGGTGTTGCGGCTGTCGGGATTGAGACGGTCGAGATTGTTGCCGAACAGCACCTTGCTGGACATGCCGAACTCCCAGCCTTCGTCGCGGAGTTCGAAGCCCTGCTCCTGGAGCACGGCGATCTGCTCGGCGCTCAGGCCGGTCTGCGGCGGTTTGGTCTGGCAACCGGTCAGACCCAGCACAAGGCTGAACAGGGCGAGGGCGAGCAATCTACTTGGGTGGAGCCTCTGGGGTAGCACTGTCTATCTCCTTTTCTTCCTGAAGGATGCGGGGGTCGTTGAGTTCCGCCAGGCGCCGGCTGCCGCGGGCCTGGCGCTTGGCGATGTACATCGCCATGTCGGCGTCGTGGAGCAGCGCCGCCGGGGTATCCGCGTGCTCGGGATAGAGGGCGATGCCGATGGTCAGCGAGGTACTCACCGTGCTGCCGTCGCTGAGCCGGATCGGCGCCTGCATGCTGGCGATGATGTTGTCGGCGATGCGCAGGGCGTCGGCGCCGGACGCCAGCGGTGCGAGCAGCACGGCGAATTCGTCGCCACCCAGGCGCGCCACCAGGTCGCTTTCGCGCAACTGCCCACGGATGCGCATGGCGATGTTGACCAGCACGGTGTCGCCGGCGGCATGGCCGAGGCGGTCGTTGATCTCCTTGAAACGGTCGCTGTCGATGAACAGTACCGCCAATTGCTCGCGGTGCTCGCTGGCATCGCGCAGCGCCCGGCTCAGGCGGCCTTCGAAGAAGGCACGGTTGGGCAGGCTGGTCAGGCTGTCGTGGTGGGCCTGGTGCGCCAGCGAGGCGTTCTCGTCCTGCAAGCGCGCCTGCCAGGATTCGAGTTCGTCGAGCAGGGCGTTGAAGTCCTCGCCCAGTTGGCTCAGCTCGGCGATGCCGGCTTCCGGTACGCGCTTCTCGAAATCCCGTTCGCGGCGCACGGTATGCGCGACCTTCGCCAGTTGGTCGAGCGGGCCGACGATACCGCGTACCAGCCGCCGTGACAGGTAGAAGGCGCCCAGGGCGGTAAGCAGCAGGCACAGGACCATGCCGGCGAAACCGGTGAGCAGGAAGCGCAGCAGGCTGCCGCCGGAGCCTTTCACCTCCACCGAACCGATCTTCTGGCCGTCGTGCAGGATCGGTTGTTCGGTCGGCGCGCTGAGCAGCCAGTGCGCCAGTTGCTGTTCCAGCAGGTGCAGCGGCCCGGTGCTTTCCCGATGCCAGCTGGCCAGGGGCTGCCCCTGGCGGTCGTAGACGATGGCGCTGGAGACCTCTTCGCTGGAGGCGATCAGCGCCAGGGATTCCTCGGCGGCCTGGGCATCGCCGAAGACCACCGCGGCTTCGACGGTATAGCTGATGGAACGGGCGATCAGTTGCTGGTTGGGGTCCGCGTAGGCGCGCAGGGTCAGCAGGCCGACCAGGGTCACTGCCAGCCCGGCGGTGAATACCGCGACCAGCGCCACGCCCAGGTGCGCGCGATAGAGCACCCGGCGCAGCGATGGATTGGAACCCGTATAGCGACGACGACGGTTCATCACGGAGTGGCCTGCCGCCTTGCCAGTTTCAATACGCTCGGGTGCACGCGTACGCCGCTGCGGGCGATGGAGTCGAGATTGGCCTCGAAGGTGATGCGCGGACCGCCGACGTTGAGGCAGAACATGCTGCCGACGCTGCATTCGGTGCCACGCTCGCTGATGGACAGGACCGGATGCCCGGCCAGGCTGTGGAACACCTGCTGGCGCTCGCGCTCGTCGACCACTCCGAGGTAGATCACGTTGCAGAGCGTGCCGAGGTCCGGGTTGTCCACCGCGCGGCGTTCCGCATGCACGCGCCTGCCATTGGCCTGCACCATGCCGCGGAGCAGGCCGTCGGCGTACTCGGTCGGGCCGACCACGCAGAGTTGCAGAACCGCCGGTTCCTTCGGCCAGCGCACGTAGCTGAATATGCCCAGCAGAACCTGGCTGACCGCGTTGCTGCGTTGCTCGACCGACGTCCGTGCGTCGTCCGCCCACAGGCCTCCGCTGCCCAGGCAGGAAACCGCCAGGACCAGGCAGGCCAGGGTGCGCCTGTAGAGGTCGAGGGGCTGCAAGGTGGGCAACGAAGGCAAAAAGGTTTCCTCCAGGAAAACGTAGCGGGGTGGTACGACTGGCCAGTGTAGTCGGTGTGCGGCGAATATTACCGGATGTGCCGGGAAAGAAAGCCGTTCGGTGTCAAACCAATGACGCAATTGCCGGAGATGGAAGCTCTTTGCGTCTTGTCCTGTCTGGTTTTCTGGCTGAGCATGTAGGACGTTACTGACCTTTATCAGGGGGCGGCATGATCCGGGAAATCCTCAAGATGGGTGACGAGCGCCTGTTGCGCATTGCGCAGCCGGTGCCGTCCGAACTGCTCGGCAGCGAGGAGCTGCAACGGCTGATCGACGACATGTTCGAAACCATGCATCACGTCGGCGGGGTAGGGCTGGCCGCGCCGCAGATCGGCGTCGACCTGCAACTGGTGATCTTCGGTTTCGAGCGCAGCGAGCGCTATCCGGACGCCCCGGCCGTGCCGCCGACCATCCTGCTGAACCCGCGGATCACCCCGCTGGACGACGAGATGGAAGAGGGCTGGGAGGGCTGCCTGTCGGTGCCGGGGTTGCGCGGCGCGGTATCGCGCCATCGGCGCATCCGCTACCAGGGCCTGGACCCGCAGGGACAGCCGATCGACCGCAGCGTCGAAGGGTTCCATGCGCGGGTGGTGCAGCACGAGTGCGACCACCTGATCGGCCGCCTGTATCCCTCGCGAATCACCGACTTCAGCAAGTTCGGCTTCACCGAGGTGCTGTTCCCCGACCTGGACCCCGCCGCGGACGATTGAGCGGTTGCGCCTGCGGCTCCGCTCCGGCCTGGCTCAGCTCCGCGATGGGGTGCCGAGCGGCGCCGCCGGAGCGTGTTTTTTCGCTCGTTTCGCCAGGCGTTTCTCCTGGGCGGTTTTCAGCGGTTTCCTACGAGTTTCCTTCTTCGCGTTCAGTCCCTTGCTCATGGCGTTCACCTCCCCACGCAGCACCTGCGTGGCGCGCCGGATGGCCGATGGCGTCCGCGACGCCGGACGGCGGCGGACGCTTCCAGCATAATGCGTGGCGCAGCGCCCGGCGCGGGCGGCGATCGACGGCGCTCAGCGCAACTGGCGTTGTGCGGTGATTTCCGGCAGGTCCTGGCGGCGCAGATAGACCAGTAGCGGCTCGCCGATGTTCAGTCGTTCGTTGATGTTCTGTTCCAGCAGGATCTGCAACTGCTCGCGGCCCAGGCGCATGACGTCGTCGCGTACCGAACTCCAGACGAACTCGCTGGTGGGCGTGATGCTGTCGTCGGCTACGTCCATGCCGAAGGAGTCTTCGCTGAAACGCACGATGTAGCGGCCGGTCTTGCGGTTGAAACCGACGAACCCCTTGAGGGCATCGGCGGCCTGGCAGATGTCGGTGGATGTGATGCTCATGCGGAACCTCCCTGAACGTTCCTGTTTCTATGGGCGCACGCATGATTGGCGGCGCCCCCGTTCTGCGGCGGGGGTCGCTGGTGCCGAGCGGGGTATTCTGCCAGTTGCCGCCGCCCGGGGAAGAGGGCGGACCGCGAACGGTAGTGGGACGGATTGTCGCGACCTTGGTTAAACCGCCGCCACGCGCTAGGCTCGGGGTTCGCAGCCGACCGAGTGGAGAACAGCGCCAGATGCCAGGGGCCGTGGATTTCAAGGAGCGGATATCCCGCCAGCGTCCGCATGACAGGGAAACCTACGGACATGCCGGGAATACCGATCTGCAAGACATCGTCTACCAGTTGGAAAGCGACCGCGGGCGCATCGTCAATTCCGCCGCCGTGCGGCGCCTGCAGCAGAAGACCCAGGTCTTCCCGCTGGAGCGCAACGCGGCGGTGCGCAGCCGCCTGACCCATTCCCTGGAAGTGCAGCAGACCGGGCGTTTCATCGTCCGCACGCTGTTCCGCCAACTGGGCCCGCGTGCCGCAGAGGTCGGCCTGGACGGGCTGGAAGGCGCGCTGGAAAGCCTGGTGGAAATGGCCTGCCTGATGCACGACGTCGGCAATCCGCCGTTCGGTCATTTCGGCGAGTACGCCATCAACGATTGGTTCGAACGCAATCTCGACGCCCTGTTCGAGCGCCGCGTACCGCCGGGCCAGGGCGACGGCCTGTTGCAGCAGCGCATGCTCACCGACCTCAAGCATTTCGAAGGCAACGCCCAGGCCATCCGCCTGGTGGTGAAGCTGCTGCGCCTGAACCTCACCTACACGCAGACCGCCGGCCTGCTCAAGTACGTGCGTCCGGCCTACGAGCCGAAGCCGGACAAGGCAGCGGCGAACCACTACCTGAACAAGAAGCCGGGCTTCTATCTTTCCGAGGAAGCCTTCGTCGACGAACTGCGCCAAGTCCTCGGCATGCGCCCGGGCACTCGCCACCCTGTGGCCTACATCATGGAAGCGGCCGACGATATCTCCTATTGCCTGGCCGATATCGAAGACTCGGTGGAAAAAGGCATCCTCGACATCCGTCAATTGGCGGATCTGCTGGTGAAGAAGTTTGCCGTCCACCATTCGCCGGACGCACCGATTCCCGGCGACGCGGACAACATGAGCTTCCAGCGGATGGTCGACTACTCGCTGGAAAAGGCCGAGCGGGAGCCGATCAACAAGGTCAGCGAATTCTTCATCCGCCTGCGGGTGAAAATGATCCACCCGCTGGTCCAGCACGCCGCCCAGCAGTTCATCGACAACCTCGAAGCGGTTCATGCCGGCACCCTCGGCCGCGCGCTGATGGAGGACGGCAGCCTGCCGCACGCCATCGTCCAGACGTTCAAGGACGTGGCCATGGAATGGGTGTTCTGCCATCCGGAGGTGGAAACCCTGGAATTGCAGGGCTACCGCATCATCCAGGGCCTGCTGGATTTCTACGCGCCGCTGCTGCGCCTGCCGGCCGAGGAGTTCCAGGCCCTCGCCGAAGGTCGCCAGGCCGCCGCGCCGCATCCGCAACTGCTGGTTCGGCGCCTGCCGAGCCAGCAGATCAAGGCTTACCTGGAGGCCATGAAAGGTGTGGCGGAGGACCCGTTGCAGCGGCAGTGGGAGTTCTACCACCGCTGCCGCATGCTCCAGGATTTCGTCAGCGGCATGACCGACCAGCATGCCCAGGACGAATACCGCGCGTTGTCCGCGCTGTAAGCGGAGGAGCGAGATGCGCGCTGTCGTCGAACTGCTCGCCGGCGCCCGCCGCCTGGTGATCTTCACGGGCGCCGGGGTGTCGGCGGAAAGCGGGATTCCCACCTTCCGCGATGCCCTTGGCGGTCTCTGGGCGCGCTACGATCCGGCGGCCCTGGCCACGCCCGCGGCCTTCGCCGACGATCCCGCGCTGGTCTGGGGCTGGTACGAGTGGCGCCGCCTGAAGGTGCTGGGTGTCCAGCCGAATCCCGCGCACCGGGCGATTGCCGCATTGAGCGGACGAATCGCCGACACCCGGCTGGTCACCCAGAACGTCGACGATCTGCATGAACGCGCCGGCAGCCGCGACGTCCTTCACCTGCATGGCAGCCTGCACGCGCCGCGTTGCGCAACCTGCGCGGCAGCCTACCGGGACGCCTTGCCCGATTCGGTCGAGCCGGAAGAGGGACGACGGATCGAGCCGCCGCGTTGTCCGGCCTGCGGCGGACAGGTCCGGCCGGGCGTGGTCTGGTTCGGCGAGGCGCTGCCCGAGGCGGCGCTGCGCGAGGCTTTCGCCGCGGCCTGCGAGTGCGACCTGTTGCTCAGCGTCGGCACTTCCGGCGTGGTGCAGCCGGCGGCGCGGATACCCGGACTGGCGCTGGAGCACGGTGCCAGCGTCGTGCATGTGAACCCGCAACCGGTGCGCACCCGCCATCCGCGCGAACACTGTCTCGTCGGTCCGGCCGGCGAGGTGCTGCCCGAACTGTTGCGCCGGGCGTTTCCCGGCTGAGGCGGCTCAGCCCTGGGACGAGCCGAAGAGGATCACCGCGGAACCGATCAGGATCAGCAGCCAGTAGAGCGCGCCGAGCACGATGAACAGCAGGTTGTAGCCCGAATAGCCGGCGTTGCCCGTGCCCTGCGGGTCGCCGCTGGCGAGGTTGGCCTGGCGCTGGATGTTGCGCATCGGGATAAGCGGCGTGAGCAGCAGCAGGAGCGAGGGCAGCGAGTAGGGCTCCAGCGCGGGGACCACGTCGGTGAGGTGGCTGATCAGGTTCGCCGCGACCGTCAGCAGCACCGCCCAGGTCGCATCCTTGCTCGGGCTCCATAGTGCCTGGCGCTCTTCCGGCAGGGCCTGGTGGATCCGCCGGGCGAGGGCGTGGAAAAAGAAGATGCCGAAGATCGCCCGCCATACCGGGCTGATCCGCCGCTCCATCTGCGGTTGCTGGGCCTTCCAGTGCTTGTACATCCAGTACACGCCGTACAGCCCCAGGGTGAGGAGGAAGAGCACGCTCATCTTGCCCAGGGAAGTGACGAAGAAATGCGCCCGCTTCGCGCCGCGGGTTTCCACCAGGGGCGCTTCCGGGGTCTTGTAGACGTTTTCCATAACTGATCCGGCAGTCCTTGAGAAAAACCGCCATTTTGCCTTCCGCCGCTCCGTCAGGCCAGCGGCCAGGGGCGTTGCCGCCCCGGCCGTCCGATCAGGCGTTGCGGCTGGGCGGCGCCATGAACTCGGGACCGACCGGATCCTGGATGGTCTCGGCGAGGATCCGCTCGATGCGGGCCATGGCCTCGTCGTCCAGGCGCCAGCCGAAGGCGTCGGCGATGCCGTTCAACTGCTCCGGCTTGCGCGCCCCCCACAGCGCCACCGTAGGGCCGCGATCGAGAATCCAGCGGATGGCCAGGGCCAGCACCGACTTGCCATAGCGCTCGCGAGCCAGTTCCTCCAGTTGCGCGACCGCTGCCAGGTACTGGGCGAAGCGGGGCTGCTGGAACTTCGGGTCGGACTTGCGCAGGTCGTCGCCATCGAAGCGGGTCTCGGCGTTCATCCGTCCGGAAAGCAGGCCGCGGCACAGCGCTCCGTAGGCCAGCACGACGATGCCGTTACGCTCGGCGTAGGGCAACACGTCGGCGTCGATGGCGCGCTCGAACAGGTTGTAGGGCGGCTGCACGCTGGCCAGCGGAGCGAACTGGCGGAACCCGTCCATCTGTTCCGGCGAATAGTTGCTCACGCCGATGGCGAGGATCTTGCCGTCGCGGCGCAGGCGCTCCAGTTCGCCGGCGGTTTCCTCGTGCGCCACCAGCGGGTCCGGCCAGTGGATCTGGTACAGGTCGATGCGATCGGTCTTCAGCCGCCGCAGCGAGTCCTCGACCTCCCGGCGGATGCGTGCGGCGGAGGCGTTGCGGTGGATGCCCGCGTCGCTCCACTCCAGCGCCGCCTTGGTGGCGATCACCGCCTTGTCGCGCAGGCCCTGCAAGGCCTTGCCGACGACCTCTTCGGAATGGCCGAAGCCATAGACCGGCGCGGTGTCGATCAGGTTGATCCCGGATTCCACCGCACGCCGGATGGTTTCCACCGACGTCGCGTCGTCAGCGCCGCCCCACATCCAGCCGCCGATGGCCCAGGTGCCGAGGCCGATGCGCGAGACCGGCGTGTCGATACCCTCGATGCGAATGCTTTCAACGCTCATGGAAATACTCCTGCAGATCGGGAAAACGGCTGCCGGCAATACGCCCGGCGGCACGGAGCGATTACTCTAGATCACCCGAGATTGAATGTGGCTCAATGCTGCATTGACCTCCGAGAACTGCCAGGAGCCCTGGAATGCCGGCTTTCACCCGTTCCGAACTCGCCGACCTGAACGTCTTCATGACCATCGTCCGGCGCCGCAGCTTCCGTCACTCGGCCCAGGAACTGGGTGTCAGTACCTCGGCGCTGAGCCACAGCATGCGCAACCTCGAGGCGCGGCTCGGGGTGAAGCTGCTCAACCGTACCAGCCGTTCGGTGGTGCCGACCGATGCCGGCAGCGCGCTGGCGGCCAAGCTGGAGGATGGTTTCCAGGTGATCGGCGAGGCGCTCGGCGAACTCGATGCCTATCGCACCTCGCCGGTGGGCCGGCTGCGCCTGAACGTGCCGCGCGATGCCTCGCGGCTGCTGCTGGGGCCGGGCCTCAGGCGCTTCACCGAGGCGTATCCGGACCTGCAACTGGAACTTTCGGTGGAGGACCGCATGGTCGACATCGTCGCCGACGGCTACGACGCCGGCATCCGTTACGGCGGCACGGTGCCCCAGGACATGGTCGCGGTGCCATTGACCGGGGAGCTGCGCTGGGTGGTGGCCGCGTCGCCCGATTACCTGGCGCGCCACGGCGTGCCCCAGCGGCCGGACGACCTGTTGCGGCACGCCTGCATCCGCATGCGCCTGGGCGACAACTCGTTCTACAAATGGGAACTGGGCGACGGCGAGCGGATGGTCGAGGTCGACGTGCCCGGCCCTTTCAGCGTCAACGAAAGCAATACGGCGGTCGCCGCGGCCCTGGACGGCGTTGGCCTGGCCTATTGCCTGGAAGTGGGAATCGCCGAGGAGCTGCGTAGCGGCCGGCTGCAACTGGTATTGCCCGACTGGACCTCGATGGGCGCGCCGTTCTGCCTCTATTATCCGAGTCGACGCCAGCCGCAACCCGGCTTGCGCCAACTGATGGAAATGATCCGCGGCGACTGGCTGGGACGTGCCTGAATCGACCTCCCGCCACACCTTGCAAGGAGCCCCCATGCTTACCGGTCTCAATCACCTGACCCTGGCGGTCGCCGACCTGCCGGCCAGCATCGCCTTCTACCGCGATCTTCTCGGCTTTCGCCTGGAAGCGCGCTGGGACCAGGGCGCCTATCTCGAACTGGGTTCGCTGTGGCTGTGCCTGTCCCGGGAGCCGCAGTACGGCGGGCCGGCCGCGGACTACACGCACTACGCCTTCGGCATCGCCGCCGCGGATTTCGCCCGCTTCGCCGCGCAGCTGCGCGCGCATGGCGTGCGCGAATGGAAGCAGAACCGCAGCGAGGGCGATTCGTTCTACTTCCTCGACCCGGACGGCCATCGCCTGGAGGCCCACGTCGGCGACCTGCGCAGCCGGCTCGCGGCGTGCCGGCAAGCGCCCTATGCGGGAATGCGTTTCGCTGACTAGGCCTTGGCCTTGCCGGGAACTGTGGGCGCCACCGCCGGACCGGCGAGGCGCTTCAGCAGGCGCGGGCGGTTGCGCTCCAGCGCGCCGCCGCGCCCCCGCAGGCCGTCCCACAGGCCCCAGCCCAGGCAGCGCAGCTTGAGCAGCTTGTCGCGTTCGAGCAGGAGCACCGCGAGGCCCTGGGTCAGGGTCGGCAGGTTCGCCAGCAGGGCCAGCGGCGAGGACCGGGCGTAGCGGCGCAGGACCAGCAGGCCGTTGCGCGCCAGGTAGTAGCGGCGCAGTGGGGCGTGGTTCATCGCGCTGAGGCTGAGACCGCCGAGGCGGCGGGTCTTGCGCGTGCCGATGCGGTGCTCGAGGACCAGCCGCGGGTCGACGTACAGGGGCACGTCCAGCGCCTGGGCGCGCAGGCTGTACTCGGTGTCCACATGGTCGATGAACAGTTCCTCGTCGAAGTGGCCAAGGCGCTGGTAGGCCTCGCGGGTCAGCAGGCAGCCGGAGGAGATCAGGAACGAGGTGCGCTGTGGGGTCGTCAGGCCGTCCAGGGACAGTTGCCTGAGCGCCAGCCCGTCGAGGTGGATGGCCGGCAGGAAGCGCCGGTCGCCTCGGTCGAAGATCCGTGGGCCGAGCAGGCAGGCCTGGCCGTTGCATGCCTGCAGGTTGCGCCACTGGGCGGCGAGGAAGGCGCCGCCGGGACGGGAGTCCTGGTCGAGCAGCAGCACACCCTGCAGGCCGCGCCGGAACAGCGTGTCGAGCCCCTGGTTGAAGGCGCCGGCGATGCCCTGCCGGTTGCCGTGGTAGAGCACGGCGATGCCTTGCCCGCGCAGCCGGGCGTTGCGCTGCGGATCGCTGTGCGGCGAGTTGTCGACGGCGAGGAAGCGCAGTTGCGGAAAGGCCGCCGACAGTTCGCCAAGGTGTTCCAGGTCGTCGTCGCCAGGATTGAACAGCACCACCAGCACGCCCATGTCTATCCGGTCCATGATCGGTCTTCTCCCGTAGGTCGAAGTTGCCAGGCCAGGACCAGCCCGGCCAGAACGAGAAGGGCGCCGGCGAGGAATGGCGCGCCGGCCAGGGGCACTGGCGCGAGCGGACCGCTGCCCCAGTGGAACAGGCCGCTCATCAGCGGCGGACCGACGATCGCGGCGAGGCTCATCAGGCTGCTCAGCACGCCCTGCAACTCGCCCTGGCGATCGACCGGCACGCGGGCCGAGAGCAGCCCCTGCATGGCCGGGGTGGCGAGGCTGCCGAGCGCGAAGGGCAGCAGCGCGCAGACCAGCCAGAATGACGAGTCGACCAGGGCGAACAGCAGCAGGCCGCAGCCATGCAGGGCGAGGCCCAGGCGCAGCAGGCGGGCGTCGTCCAGGCGCCGCTTGCAGAGGTTCACGCCGAGGGTCTGGGCGAGCACCGCGAGCACGCCGTAGAGGGCCAGCGAGTAGCCGATCCAGGCGCTGCTCCAGTGAAACTTCTCGATCACGAAGAAGGGCCAGACCACCATCACCGCCTGCAAGCCGAGGAATACCAGGGCAAGCACCGCCAGCAGGCGTCCGACCCCGGGTTGCCGAGCCAGGCCGCTGATCGAGCGCAAGGCGTTCATCCGCCTCGGATCCAGGCGGCGGCGTCGCGTCGGGGGCAGGGTTTCCTCGAGGAACAGGCCGGCGAGCAGGGCGTTGAGCAGGCACAGGCCGGCGGCCAGCAGCAGCGGCAGCGTCGTGCCGTGCACCGCCAGCAGCCCACCGAGGGCGGGGCCGAGGATCATGCCCAGGGCGAGGCCGGCGTACAGCCAGCCGAAGTGCCGGGTGCGCTGCCCGTGCGTGCCGAGGTCCGCCGCGCAGGCCATCGCGGTGGCCACGCGGGCGCCGGTGAGCCCGGCCAGCGCGCGACCGAGGAACAGCATCCAGAGGCTGTCGGCCAGCGCCAGCAGCAGATAGCTGAGGGCGAAGCCGAGCATCGCCAGGACCAGGACGGGGCGGCGTCCGAAGCGGTCGCTGAGGCTGCCGAGGACCGGCGAAAAGAACAATTGCAGCAGCGCGAAGGTCATCACCAGGGCGGCGCCCCAGGTGGCCGCGTCGCGGACCGCCAGCGGCGCCACGCTCTGTCTCTTATACGCATATGACGCTGACGAC
>NZ_SCND01000094.1:0-17002 GCF_005503585.1 Pseudomonas sp. 2VD | reverse complement strand
GCTCAGCTACGCGCTGAACTTCGGCGCCTACATCGAAGGCATGGACAACAGCATCCTCTATGCCTGGAAAGGCCTGATGGGCGGCTATCCCGGCCTGTTCGCGCTGGTCCCGTACCGGGAGAAGCTAGCCGAATACAGTCGCCTGGAGAACCGCGATCTCTGGGAATACAAGCTGAACCTCACGCCCGAGGAGACCGGGCGCATGGTCGAACACGTCTGGGAACTCAAGCAGGTCCGCTTCGACTACTACTTCTTCGACGAGAACTGTTCGTTCCGCCTGCTCGAACTGATGGAGATCGCCCGCCCGGGCATCGAGCTGACTGAGCAGTTCCCGCTTACCGCGATCCCCACCGACACCGTGCGCGCGGTGAAGAACGCCGGGCTGATCGAGCGCATCGACTACCGGCCGTCGCGCGAGAAGGAACTGCTCGCCCGCGCCGAACCGCTCGACCATGCCGAGCGCGACTGGGCCAAGCGCCTGGCGGACGACGACAGCCTGCTCGACGCTCCCGACTTCAAGGCCCTGCCGATGCCGCGCCAGGCGCTGATCCAGGACGCCGCCTTCCGTCTGGTGCGCTACCGCGCCACCGGTCAGGCGCGTGACAGCGGCATCGCCTCGCGCAGCTACAACCTGTTGCGTGCGATCAACCGCAACCCACCGCCGGACCTCCAGGTCGAGCGCCCCGGCCAGCCGGAAGACGGCCACGAGTCACGGACCTGGCAGTTCGGCGTCGGCAGCCGCGATGACCGCGCCTTCGCCGAATACGGCCTGCGCATGGCCTACCATGACCTCGCCGATAACGCCTATGGCTTTCCCCTCGGTGCGCAGATCGAGATCGGCCAGCTCAAGCTGCGCCAGTACGAAGGCAACCGCTGGCAGTTGCAGAATCTCGACCTGGTCACCATCCGCTCGCTGACCCCGCGCAACCAGTTGCTCAAACCGCTGTCCTGGCAGGTCGCCGGCGGCCTGGAGCGGGTGCCGGGCGAGGACGGCGACGAAAACCTGGTCAGCCACCTCAACGGCGGCGCCGGCGGCAGCTGGATGTTCGGCGACGACCTGCTGCTCTACGCCATGGGCACCGCGCGGATCGAGAACAACAGGGACTTCGCCGCCGCCATCACCCCGGCGGTGGGCTTCGACAGCGGCTTGCTGTGGCGCAACCCGCTGGGCAACCTGACCCTGGAGGCCAAGGGCGACTACTTCCACAACGGTGAAGTGCGCCGCAGCCTGGGCTTCGTCCAGCAGGTGGAGCTGGGCCGCGACCTCGGCCTGCGCCTGAGCGCCGAACGCGAGTTCAGCCATGTCGGCAAGCCGATCAACGAGGTCAAGCTGGAGCTGCGCTGGTACTACTACTGAGCCAGCCTCCGGCGCACCTCCATCAGAGCGAAGCCGAGCAGGTTGAGGCCTTGCCAGGTCGCCGGCTCCGCCGCCAGGGGATCGCTCGCGGCCAGGCCGATGCCCCAGATCGCGTCCACCGGGCTGGCCTCGACCAGCACCCGGTCGGCGGTGCCCAGAAGGTATTTCTTCAGCGAAGCGTTCTGGCCGAACTTGCCGAGGTTGCCTTCGATCACGATTCCCACCCGCTCGGCGTTCCAGCGTGCCTCGTCGAAGCCGGCGACTTCGCGGCCGAGGGCCTTCGCCTCGCCTGGGCTGCGCGCCGCCAGGATGCGCTCGAGCAGCCTGGAGTCGTCGAACAAGCGTGCCTTGGCCGCCATCATGTAATGCTCGGCGCTGGCGTAGCGCACCCCGTCGAGCTTGAACGAAGCCTCGTACCACTGGCTGAAACAGCTCTTGCCGACCTTGTCATCCGTCGCCGGACGATGTCCCCAGAAATACAGGTACTTGAAGCTTTCGCCGGCCGCGCAGCGCTGGCGCAGCCGCTCGACGTCCATTATCTCGCTCATCGGCATTCGTCCCTGGAGCCCGTGAAAAGACGCCAAGGATATCCCGAAGTGGTGTTCAGGCGCGTATCTGCGCCCAGTCCAGGCCGAAACGCGCCAGGTACTTGCGCAGCCGGTCGGCGTCGTTGGGGTTGCGCTTGTCCTGGCGCGAAACGGCGAACAGCCGGCGTCCCGCCTCGGAAAGGGTCTTAGCCCCGCGGCACACCTCCAGCACCGCCTGCAGTTGCAGGCGGTCGAACAGATCCAGGGCCTCCACCCGCTGCCCCAGCAGATCAGCCAGTGGCTCCCGGCCCGCATCGAGCCCCCAGGCCTGGCGCAGGCGGAGGATCTCCTCCTCGACCAGCGCCTCGTCGATCCGCCCGCTGTCGGCCAGGGTCGCCATCCGTGTGATGGAAGCCGACAGCTCGCGGAAGTTGCCGGCCCAGCGCGCTTCGCTGGAACCGGCGAAGGCCAGGTAGCGACGCTTGGCCTCCAGGTTGAAACGCACCTGCCGCCCTTGCTCGCGGGCGTGCCGCTCCAGTTCGAAGTCGATGTTCGGCTCGATGTCCTCGCGGCGTCCAGCCAGGCCCGGCAGCTCGAAGGTCCACAGGTTGATGCGGGCGAACAGGTCCTCGCGGAACAGGCCTTCGGCCACTCGTCCGCGCAAGTCGCGGTGGGTCCCGGCGATAAGCTGGAAGTCGCTCTCCACCTCACGGTCCGAACCCAGCGGGAAGAAGCGCTTCTCTTCGATCGCTTTGAGCAGCATCGCCTGTTCGTCGGCACCCAGCTCGCCGATCTCGTCGAGGAACAGCATGCCACCGTCGGCTGCGCGCAGCAGGCCTTCGCGCGCATTCTGCGCGCCGGTGAAGGCGCCCTTGACGTGGCCGAACAGTGCCGACATCGCGCCGTCGCCGCGCAAGGTGGCGCAGTTGACCTCGACGAAACGCCCGTCGAGCTGGTGCCGGCTGCGCTTGAGTTCATAGATGCGCCGGGCGAGGAACGATTTGCCGGCACCGGTCGGCCCCACCAGCAGCATGGGTGCCCGCGAACGCACGGCGACCCGCTCGATCTGCTCGATGGAGCGGTTGAAAGCGGCATTGCGCGTGGCGATTCCCGACTTGAGAAAAGCCAGGCTTTCCTCCTGTTCGCGGCGGAACCGCGAGGCGATGCGGTCGTAGCGGGACAGGTCGAGGTCGATCAGCGTCGCCGAGCCCTCGGGATGGCGCGCCTCGTCCTTGCGCCGCGACGGCGAGGTCTGCACCAGCCGGGCCGGCAGGTAGCGCGCCTCGGTAAGGAGGAACCAGCAGATCTGCGCGACATGGGTCCCGGTGGTGATATGCACCAGGTAGTCCTCGCGCTCGGTGTCGAAGGGGTAGGCGCTGACGAAATCGTGCAGGGCGCCATAGACCTCCTCGAAGTCCCAGGGGTTGCGCAGTTCCATCTGCTGCAGGCGGACCTCGGTATGCGGCGACACCGCGGCGATGTCGGCGCGAATCCGCTCGGCCAGGCCGAGGTCGCGGGCGTCGTTGCCGTGGATCAGTTCGAGGCGGTCGATCAGCAGGTCCGGCTGCTGGCACAGGCCGATGCTCGGCCGCCACTTTTGCCAGCGCGCCGCGCCCTTGCCGAGACGGTCGAGGGTGGCGCCGATGAAGCCGATGGCGACCGTGCGTTTCATCACTACTTATCCTTCAAGATAAAGATCGATATGAAAATATATAGAAATAGTCGGGCATCTCTCCATCGAATTCACCGACGAATCGCAATAAAAAATTTATTCACCTTTAAAATCAAATAGTTAATCAATAAACAGTCTCATCGATAAAAACCTGGCACGCCGCTCGCTATATCCATTTCGACCGCATCGTCCATGCAGGCCGACGGGTCGGGACTCCAGTCCCGCCGGTGCCCGAGCCCACCCCTGGTGTCGGCGTCGTGCATGCCGCCCGCAACAACGACGGTCATTCGCGAATGACGGCAATGCCGCTTCGCGGTTCGATAGCTCAGCCTGGTAGAGCAACCATCCACGAAATGGTCTGTCGCGGGTTCGACTCCCGCTCGAACGTTGCCTTAACGGCAATCACTCAATGGCAACACCCGCCGGTGTGGCCGAGGCGAACTGCGCAAGCGGCCAGGAAGGCCGGACAACGCAAGGGAGCCGAAGCCGCCGCCGGCCCGTCCGGCCCGCGGTTCGGGCACGGGGCAAGGCAGGCCGGGGATCGAGGGAATCGATCGTATGGACAGGACGTCCGCCAGGCCAACCTCCTCCGCGCTCCACCCGCGACGCTCGACGGGCCGGCAACACCGGCACCACGGAAGAATGAAAGGAATGAAGAGATGAAAATGCTGAAGCGCTTTATCGTGAAGAAGAACGAACGCGGCCTGCTGTATTCCGAAGGCGACTTCCTCGCCGTGCTCGAACCGGGCACCTACCGCCGCTTCGATCCGTACGACCGCCTGAGCCTGGAAAGCTTCAGCCTGAACACCCCGCAGTTCGAACACCGCCTGGCCGGCTACCTGCGGCAGAGCGAACCACAACTGGTGGAGCGCTATTTCACCCGGATGGACCTGGGCGACAACGAGGCCGGCCTGCGCTACGAGGACGGCGTGCTGGTGGAGCTGCTCGCACCGGGCAGCCGCCGACTGTACTGGAAAGGCCAGACCGAGCAGCGCCTGGAGCGCATCGACCTGACCCAGGACTATCGATTGTCCGCCGCGCTGGTCGCCCAGTTGCACCAGCCGAACCTGCGCGGCCGGGCCCTGGCGGGCCTGGACGCAGTGTTGCTGGTCCAGGTGCCGGCGTTCCAGGTCGGCGTGCTCAAGGTCGACGGCGCCCTTGCCGGCCTGCTGCAAGCCGGACAATACGGTTTCTGGCGCTACAACCGGCAAGTCAGCGTGGAACTGGTCGACACCCGTATCCAGGCGCTGGAGGTCAGCGGCCAGGAGATCCTTACCCGCGACAAGGTCAGCCTGCGCCTGAACCTCGCCGCCAACTGGCGCTACAACGACGTACTCACCGCCTTCTCGCGGCTGAGCAAGCCGCTGGAGTACCTGTACCGCGAGCTGCAGTTCGGCCTGCGGGCGGCAGTGGGCACCCGTACCCTCGACGAACTGCTGGAGAACAAGCAGTCGATCGACGAAGCGGTCAGCGCCCACCTGGCCGCCAAGCTGGAAGACAGCGGCCTGGAAGTGAGCGGCCTGGGCGTGCGCGACATCATCCTCCCGGGCGAAATGAAGACCCTGCTGGCGCAGGTGGTGGAGGCGGAGAAGGCGGCCCAGGCCAATGTGATCCGCCGCCGCGAGGAAACCTCGGCGACCCGCTCGCTGCTGAATACCGCGAAGGTCATGGAGGAAAACCCGACCGCGCTGCGTCTGAAAGAACTGGAAACCCTGGAGCGGGTGGCCGAGCGCATCGACCGGATTTCGGTATTCGGTGGCCTGGACCAGGTATTGAACGGACTGGTCACGCTGAAGCAGGCCTGATCACGAACGATAGCCGCGCCGTCGACAAGACGGCGCGGAGCACAAGGAAAGCACGATGAAAGACATGAATATCCTCGAAGTGGCCGGCGGCAAGCCGATCAAGCTCTGGACCCAGGGCGTCCCGGTGGAGGAGGAAGCGCGCCAGCAGTTGCTGAACACGGCGAAGATGCCCTTCATCTTCAAGCACCTGGCGGTGATGCCTGACGTACACCTGGGCAAGGGCTCGACCATCGGTAGCGTGATCCCTACCCTCGGCGCGATCATCCCGGCCGCGGTGGGCGTGGATATCGCCTGCGGAATGATCGCCGCGCGCACCTCGCTGGTCGCTGCCGACCTGCCGGACAACCTGCACGGCCTGCGCAGCGCCATCGAGCAGGCGGTACCCCACGGCAAGACCTTCGGCCGCCGCGACCGCGGCGCCTGGCACGAGGTACCGGAGGCCGCCGACCAGGCCTGGAAGGCGCTCGCCGGTCGCTTCAAGGCGATCACCGACAAGCACCCGAGGCTGGAGAAGACCAACAACCGCCAGCACCTGGGAACCCTCGGCACCGGCAACCACTTCATCGAGGTCTGCCTGGACGAGGCCGACCGCGTCTGGTTCATGCTGCACAGCGGTTCGCGCGGGGTCGGCAACGCCATCGGCAACCTGTTCATCGAACTGGCCAAGGCGGACATGCGCCAGCACATCGCCAACCTGCCGGACAAGGACCTGGCCTACTTCGAGGAAGGCAGCCGGCACTTCGACGACTACGTGGAAGCGGTCGGCTGGGCCCAGGATTTCGCCCGGCAGAACCGCGCGCTGATGATGCACGCGGTGATCGAGGCGGCGCGCCAGGTGATCCGCAAGCCGTTCGAAGCCAACCTGGAGGCGGTCGATTGCCACCATAACTACGTGCAGAAGGAGCGCCACTTCGGCCAGGAGGTACTGGTCACCCGCAAAGGCGCGGTGTCCGCGCAGAAGGGCCAGCTCGGCATCATTCCCGGCTCGATGGGGGCGAAGAGCTTCATCGTCCGCGGCCTCGGCAACCAGGAAGCGTTCTGCTCGTGCAGCCACGGCGCCGGGCGGACCATGAGCCGGACCAAGGCGAAGAAGGTCTTCAGCGTCGCCGACCAGGCGCGCGCCACCGCCCACGTCGAATGCCGCAAGGACGCCGACGTGATCGACGAGATCCCGATGGCCTACAAGGACATCGACCGGGTCATGGAAGCCCAGCGCGAGCTGGTGGAAGTGCTGCACACCCTGCGTCAGGTGGTGTGCGTGAAAGGATGACGGGCGCCCTGTGGCGCCCGCTGGGGAAGAATCGAAATGAACAGGGAAGAACGCCATCCGCTCCCCGCCGCCATGCGCGAGCGGGTACTGGATGAGCTGGAACGGATCGAACGCGAGCACGACGTAGTCGTGCTCTACGCCTGCGAGTCGGGCAGCCGGGCCTGGGGCTTCGCTTCGCCGGACAGCGACTATGACGTACGCTTCGTCTATGTGCATCAGCCCGAGTGGTATCAGCGCGTCGAGGAACCTCGCGACGTGATAGAACGCCCGCTGAGCGACGAGCTGGACATCAGCGGCTGGGAGCTGCGCAAGGCGTTGCGCCTGATGCGCAAATCCAACCCGGCCCTGCTGGAGTGGCTCGGCTCGCCGCTGGTGTATCGGGAAGAGCCTGGCGTGCGCGAGGAACTGCTCTGGCTGGGCAACGCCTTTCACTCCGTACCTGGCAGCCGCCATCACTACCTGTCGATGGCACGCAAGAACTACCGCGGCTACCTGAAGGGCGACAGCGTCCGGCTGAAGAAATACCTCTACGTCCTGCGCCCGTTGTTCGCGGTGCGTTGGCTGGATGCAGGCCTGGGCTTGCCGCCGGTGGCGTTCGAGAGGCTAGTGGAAGCCACGCTGGACGACCCGTCGCTGCGCGAAGAGCTGGATGCCCTGCTGAGCCTCAAGCGTCAGCGCGACGAATCGGCCTACGGCCCTCCGCGCCTGGCGCTGCAACGCTTCATCGAAGCGGAGTTGCTCCAGGCCGAACGAGGGGCCGCCCAACCAACCGGCGCGCGCCAGGACAGCCGACTGCTGGATCGCTACCTCCACGACAAGATATGGCAATACACAAGGGAAACCTCATGAGAAAGGACCTCATCGAACTCGACGGCAGCGAAGGCGGCGGGCAGATCCTGCGTAGCGCCCTGAGCCTGTCGATGACCAGCGGCCAGCCGCTGCGCATCCGCAACATCCGTGGCCGGCGCAGCCGTCCGGGGCTGCTGCGCCAGCACCTCACCGCGGTGCGCGCGGCGGCGGAAATCTGCGCGGCCGAGGTCGAGGGTGCCGAGCTCGGCTCACGCGAGCTGGCGTTCCGGCCCGGTGCGATCCGCGCCGGCGACTACGCCTTCGCCATCGGCTCCGCCGGCAGTTGCTCGCTGGTACTGCAAACCTTGCTGCCGGCGCTGCTCGCGGCCAACGGCGAAAGCCGGGTGAGGATCAGCGGCGGCACCCACAATCCACTGGCGCCGCCGGCGGACTTTCTCCGCGACAGCTGGCTGCCGCTGTTGCAGCGGATGGGCGCGGAAGTCGACCTGGAACTGCTGCGCCACGGCTTCGTACCCGCCGGCGGTGGCGAGCTGCTGGCGCGGGTACGCCCGGCGCGCTGGCGGCCGCTGCAACTGGAGCATCCCGGCGCGGCGCTGCGGCGCCAGGCGCGGGCGCTGCTCGCAGGGATTCCCGGGCACGTCGGCGAGCGCGAGCTGGAGAGGGTCCGCCAGCGCCTCGGTTGGAGCGACGAAGAACGCCAGCTGGAGTTCCTCGCGGAGGACCAGGGGCCGGGCAACGCCCTGCTGCTGCGGATCGACTGCGAGCACATCTGCGCGACCTTCTGCGCCTTCGGCCAGGCCGGCGTCAGCGCCGAACGGGTGGCGGAACAGGTCGCGACGCAAGCCATCGGCTGGATGGAAAGCGGCTGCGCGGCGGACGAGCACCTCGCCGACCAATTGCTGCTGCCCATGGCCCTGGCCGGCGCCGGCAGCTTCACCACGCCGCGGCTGAGCGCCCATCTGCAAAGCAACCGCCGGGTTATCGAACGCTTCCTGCCGGTGAGGATCGGCGACCAGGCGCTGGACGGCGGCGGTCATCGCATCGTCATCACATCGGCTTGACGAATTCCTCACCAATGCC
This sequence comes from Pseudomonas sp. 2VD, assembly GCF_005503585.1. NCBI lineage: Bacteria > Pseudomonadati > Pseudomonadota > Gammaproteobacteria > Pseudomonadales > Pseudomonadaceae > Pseudomonas > Pseudomonas sp. 2VD. The sequence goes on along the minus strand of NZ_SCND01000094.1, from coordinate 8,481 downwards.
GACCTAGACTCGCGCCGGACCTGCCAGCGGGCCCGGCGCGAACCTCCGGGAGCCCGTCCCGGCGGTCGAGGAGTCCCAGCCATGTCTTCTTCGCGTCTCGGCGTGCTTGTCCTCGCCCTGCTCCTGCTCACCGCCACCCTGCTCGGCGGCTGCGAAAACACCCACCAGCACCTGCTCGCCCAGGGCTACCCACCCGCCTATGCCGACGGTTTCGACGACGGCTGCGGCAGCGGCCGCCAGGCGGCCGGCTCGATCAGCGGCGAATTCCGCAAGGACGTCCCCCGCTACCTGCGCGAGGCGATCTACGCCAGCGGCTGGGGCGACGGCTTCGAGCAATGCCGGTCGATGGCGCGGAGCGAAGAGCGGCGGCGTTTCGAGGAACGCCAGTGGAACGACCGCGACGCCGATTGGCAGCGCGACCGCGACCAAGCGCTGGCCCGGGCCTTGCGCGAGCGCTGAAGCACGCTGCGACAACCATCCGCAGCATCGATCCCGGTGCGCTTGATCCACGTCAAGCCGGGCAGCGCGCCGCTGGCCTCTCCTCACAGGACCGGTTGTAACGCCTGATAAGGAGAAAAAAAGATGCAGTCCTCGCAACTGCTCCCGCTTGGCAGCCTGTTGCTGTCGTTCGCCACGCCCCTCGCCCTGGCCGATGCCCTGCACGACCAGGCCAGCGCGCTGTTCAAACCCATCCCCGAGCAGGTCACCGAGCTGCGCGGCCAGCCCATCAGCGAGCAACAGCGCGAACTCGGCAAGAAACTGTTCTTCGACCCGCGCCTGTCACGCAGCCATGTGCTCAGCTGCAACACCTGCCACAACGTCGGCACCGGCGGCGCCGACAACGTACCGACGTCGGTCGGTCACGGCTGGCAGAAGGGGCCACGCAATTCGCCGACGGTCTTCAACGCCGTGTTCAATGCCGCGCAGTTCTGGGATGGCCGCGCCAAGGACCTGGGGGAGCAGGCCAAGGGCCCGATCCAGAACAGCGTCGAGATGCACAGTACCCCGCAGTTGGTCGAACAGACCCTGGGCAGCATCCCGGAATACGTGGACGCCTTCCGCAAGGCCTTCCCCAAGGCCGGCAAGCCGGTCAGCTTCGACAACATGGCGCTGGCCATCGAGGCCTACGAAGCGACCCTGGTGACTCCGGACTCGCCCTTCGACCTGTATCTCAAGGGCGACGAAAAGGCCCTCGACGCGCAGCAGAAGAAAGGCCTCAAGGCGTTCATGGACAGTGGCTGCAGCGCCTGCCACAACGGCATCAACCTGGGCGGCCAGGCCTACTTCCCGTTCGGCCTGGTGAAGAAGCCCGACGCTAGCGTCCTGCCCAGCGGCGACAAGGGCCGCTTCACCGTGACCAAGACCCAGAGCGACGAGTACGTATTCCGCGCCGCGCCCCTGCGCAATGTCGCCCTCACCGCGCCGTACTTCCACAGCGGCCAGGTCTGGGAACTCAAGGACGCGGTGGCGATCATGGGCAACGCCCAGCTCGGCAAGCAGTTGGCGCCGGACGACGTGGAGAACATCGTCGCCTTCCTGCACAGCCTGAGCGGCAAGCAGCCGCGCGTCGAATATCCGCTGCTGCCGGCCAGCACGGAGACCACGCCGCGTCCCGCGGAATAACCGGCACAAGGAAAAACGGGGCTCCCCTGGAGCCCCGTTTTTTTCCTCGATGGGACGACCTCAGACCACGCCCTGCGCCAGCATCGCATCGGCGACCTTGACGAAGCCGGCGATGTTCGCCCCCTTCACGTAGTTGACCCGCCCCTGTTCCTCGCCGTACAGCAGGCAGGCATGGTGGATCGACTGCATGATGCCGTGCAGCTTGGTATCCACCTCGCCCTCGCTCCAGCGCAGGCGCATGGCGTTCTGCGACATTTCCAGGCCGCTCACCGCCACCCCGCCGGCGTTCGACGCCTTGCCCGGCGCGTAGAGGATGCCGGCCTCGAGGAACAGGTCGACGGCTTCCAGGGTCGAGGGCATGTTGGCGCCTTCGGCGACACAGACGCAGCCGTTGGCCAGCAGGCGCCGCGCATCCTCGGCATCCAGTTCGTTCTGGGTCGCGCAGGGCAGCGCGATATCGCAGGCCAGGCCCCAGGGCCGGCGCCCTTCGAGGAACTGCAGGGAAAACTGCTCCGCCATCTCGCGGATGCGCCCGCGGCGCACGTTCTTCAGCTCCATCAGGTATTCCCACTGCTCGTCGGAGAGCCCCGCCTCGGCATACAGGGTGCCTTCGGAATCGGACAGCGAGATCACCTTGCCGCCCATTTCCATGACCTTGCGCGCCGCGTACTGGGCGACGTTGCCCGAGCCGGAGATCGCCACCCGCTGGCCGTCGAAGCCGCGGCCACGATCCTTGAGCATTTCCTGGGCGAAGTAGACGCAGCCGAAGCCGGTCGCCTCCGGGCGGATCAGGCTGCCGCCGTAGCTCAGGCCCTTGCCGGTCAGCACCGAGGTGAACTGGTTGGACAGGCGCTTGTACTGGCCGAACAGGTAGCCGATCTCACGCGCGCCGACGCCGATGTCGCCGGCCGGCACGTCCAGGTCGGCGCCGACGTGACGGTACAGCTCGCTCATGAACGACTGGCAGAAACGCATCACCTCGGCGTCGCTCTTGCCCTTCGGATCGAAGTCGGAGCCGCCCTTGCCGCCGCCCATGGGCAGAGTGGTCAGGGAGTTCTTGAAGACCTGCTCGAAGGCGAGGAACTTCAGCACCCCGAGGTTGACCGAGGGGTGGAAGCGCAGGCCGCCCTTGTACGGGCCGATGGCGCTGCTCATCTGCACCCGGTAGCCACGGTTGACCCGTACCCGGCCCTGATCGTCGACCCAGGGCACGCGGAACAGGATCGCCCGCTCGGGTTCGACGATGCGTTCGATGATGCCGGCTTCCAGGTAGTGCGGGTTGGCCTCGAGGAACGGCCAGAGGGAACGCAGCACCTCTTCCACCGCCTGGTGGAATTCGGGCTGATCGGGATCGCGCCGCTTCAGGCGCTCGAGGAAAGCGTCGACGGATTGCGTCATTTTTCTCACCGGTTTCTAGTTTTGTGAACAATTTTTTGCGCGTGACTCTAACAAGCCAGGCGGCACCTAGAAAGTGCGAAATGACGCATTGATGAATCTTTATGGTGCAAAACTGAAACTTTCCGCGTCCGCCAGAACGGCTCGGGCCAGAGAGCGCGCCTGGAACCAGGCTGCCTCCCGGGCAGGCCACGCACTGTTGAAGGGCGACGATGGCACCGTTCGCGTGCATCCCGGCGCCAGATGCGAAAGGGCCTCCCCCAGACGGGGGAGGCCCTTTCTCTGCCTACGGCCGGGTCTAGAAGTCGTAGGTCGCGGACAGGCTGAACACCTGTCCCTTGCTGGTTGCCTTGCCATCCAGGCGTCCGCCGCCGAGGCGATCCTGGTTGACCGTCTTCAACGGCACCTCCTTGACGAACTGCCGCGAGTAGGCCGCGTCGATCGACAACTCCGGCATCGACTGGAAGCGATAGCCGGCGCCCAGGGAGGCGAAGTAGCGATCGCCGTCGGGAATCCGCGGGTCGCGGGTCGCATTGTGGGTCGGCGTCTGGTCGTAGGCGACCCCGGCGCGCATGGTCCACTGGTCGGTCACCTTGTAGTCGCCGCCCACCGCCAGGGTCCAGGTGTTCCGGTAGGTGTAGGGGATGGAGACGATCGTGTTGCCGTGGGACTTGAGGGTCAGGTCCTGGAACGACGACCACTCGGTCCAGGTGGCGCTGGCGCCCAGGCTCAGACGGTCGTTGAACTGGTGTACCCAGTCCAGCGAGGCGTAGGCGGGGATATCCAGGCGCGCCGAGGCGGAAGCGCCCATCCGCAGGTCCAGGCCGGGATAGGCCAGGCCTGGCGTGCCGCCCTCGATGGCGCCCTCGGTCAGCCCACCGTCGTGGTCGTAGAGGTTGTAGTGCCCCTTCAGCTTGTTGCGGATCTTCGCGTGGTAGGCGAAGCCCAGGGTGTCGCGGTCGGTCGGCTTCCACACCGCGCCGGCGAAGAAGCCGGGCGAGGTGTTGTCCACCTTGACCCGCATCAGCGCGGACGAGTTCGAGGCCGGGAACGGAATCCCGCCCATGCCCGGGGAGTTGGCGGCCGAGGCATAGAGATCGAGGTTCTGACTGACGAAGCCGGAGGTGCGCTGGATGATCACCCCGGCGCCCAGGGAGAAGTTGTCGTTGACCTTGAACGACAGGGAGCCGGTCAGGCCGATCGTCTCAATCTTGGTGTCCACCGCAAAATCGCGGCCTTTCCAGTTCGGGTCCCAGGTACTGCGCATTCCCATCGGAACGACCTGGCTCAGACCGAAGGCGAAGCGGTCGTTGATCGGTACGACCAGGAAGCCGGTCGGCAGCCACGCGCCGAATCCGGCCTGGCCGCCATCGTTGGTAGCCAGCTCGGGAGTGCCCGGCCCATCCTGGTAGCCGCCGGTCATGGGATTGCCCTGGTAGTCGTAGGCATCGCCGTTGTACTTGATGTCGATATCGGCGTAGTTGACCGTCAACTGGGCGATCCGCTTGTCGATGAACGCCATGGCCGCCGGGTTGTTGAACGCGGCGCTCGGATCGTTGGGAAACAGCGAGCCGCCTGCCATCGCACGGCCCCAGCCCGCCGTGTTGGTGGTCGGCACCATGAAGCCGCCGGCTTGCGCATGGGACGTGCCGAAGAGTCCGCCGACGATCAGGGCGCAGAGCAATGGCAATGGTTTTCTGGCAAACAGGCAGGAAATATCGTTTTTGTTGTTCAAGGTTTCACCCCTGGTGGACTGCTAATGCACGGGGCACGATGGTCGGCCTGCTTGAGCGTCCTGGCGGACACCCTCCCCCAGACCGTTTTCCATGTGCGAACGAGGTTCTGCGCCGCTTCCGGCGGAAACTCCCTCGGACCTGCCGGCCCGCGAAGGACGCCTGGCAGCGGGAGCGCGAAACCGCTGGCGCCGAAGGCGCCAGCGGCAGCCCGGATTACGGGTTGACTACGAAGGCCGGGGTCGGCTGCACACTCAGGCTGTTGATCTTGCAGTTCCCAGCCAGCGACTGATTGCTGGCGCTGAGGGTATTGGTGGCGTTGCTCCAGGAACCGTTGACGGTGCTCGGGCCACAGGTAGAGGAGAGAATCTTGAAGCCGACGCCATCGACCTTGCCGGCGGTGGTGCTGGAGACGGTCAGCTTCCACGGCAGGCCGGTCATCTGCGGCACGCTGCACAGGGTGTTGCTGCCGCTGACGGTGACGCTGTCGATCGAGGCATAGGAACCATCGGCGGCTGTCGTGCCCTTGAAGGTGATGTTGCAGGTCACTGGCAGATTGAGCGACGCCGGCGAGCTCACGCTGATGGTGCCAGGTGCGGTGAAGGCCGAGTTGACCGGGGTGATGGTGGCCGCGCTGGCCATGGACGAAACGCTCAGGCAGAGAGCAAGAGCAGCAAAGGACGGCAGGGACTTGATGGATTTCATTGTTTTGTATCCTTCCAGTGAGTTGGCAACGCTCGCGGTTGCCGAGCCTTGATCATGCGGCAGGATCGTCGCCGACCCGCCCCCACGACCACCTTGTGCCTTCCCGTCCGATCCACCTGCCAGGCGAACCACACCACCCGCCTTGACCGTGCGTACCGGGATTCGGGAGAAGCTTTATCTCATGAGTCCTATCCGGTGCCGACGCTGACGGTCCCCACGACGAGCCGGGACAGACCGGATATCAGAAAGATCCGATAGGTTTGCCAACCCGCCGCACCTCGGAATGCCCGCCTGGCCGACCTCCGCGAACGCAGGCCTGACAGGGCTGGCAAACACCGCGAGGGGGCAGTGGACCAGTCAACGACGGGGGCCAGAGTACGGTCAGCGCGGCTCTGGAAAAGCCTAGCGAAAGAAGGGGGTTGCCCCTCCGAAGAAAGATCGGTGAATACCGTGGAGGGCGAACGAAGCGTCGTCGCGAAGGAATCCTGATACCTCTGTCAACATCCGCGTCGGGAAGAAACGCACCATGACGGGGCATACCTACCAGAATTGGCAGCTCGCGAAGCGACCCAGCCAACCCAAAGTTAGGTTGCCAACTATCGGTCGGACGAGGACGGCACGCGAACGAGACCCGGCTGCAACTCGAACACCTCCACGCCCTCCGGCGTGGAGCGTCCGATCTTGACCTGTTGCGCCATCACGCTGGCGCCGGGAGCCTGGCGAAAGTCCACGAACAGCCGGTCACCCTCGTGGCGTATCGCCTCCGGCGGCACGACGATGGCCTGTTCGTTGCGATAGGTGGTGACCGTCAGCTTGGCGCTCATTCCCAGACGAATCTTCTGCAACTGGCGGGGATCAAGCGGCGCTACCGACACCGTCACCTCGAACTGCGGGCTGCCTCCCTGTGCCATGCCGGGCAGAGCCTGACCACCGAGGGCAGCGATGACGCCCTCCAGCGTGGTGCCCTCGAAGCCGTCGCCACTGATTTCCACCGCCTGCCCTTCGCGCAACTGGTTGATATCCAGTTCGGAAACCTTCGCAGATACCTTCAGCCGCTCGACGCTGGCCAGGCCGAACAACGCCTGGCCCTGCCCCAGCTTGCTACCGGCCTGCACCGGTTCGCGGCTGCCCTGCTCGCCAGCCAGGCCGGGCGCCGCGACGACGATACCGGCAAAGGGCGCGCGCACCGTACGGCCATCCAGCTGGGCCTGCAGCGTCTCGTATTTCACGCTGGCGTTGGCCAGGTCCATTTCGGCGATCTGGCGATTCTCGCCCTGCCCCTTGGCGCGGGTCGACTCCACTTCCCGCCGGGCCGCCTCCAGGTCCATGCGCTGCTGGCTGGCCTGTTGTTCGAGATCGTCGAGTTCGTTGCGCGGGACGATCCCGCGCTGGAACAGCTCGCGGGTCTCGCGCAACTTGCGCTCGGTGCTGCTCTGCGCCAGCTGCGCGCTGCGCAGGGCACGACGGACCCGCGCCATGTCCTCGCCACGCTCCCAGTCGCGCAGGTCCTGCAGGGTGCGACGGGCCTTGAGCAACGCCGACTGTGCCTCGCGCACCTGCACGGCGATCTCGCGGGTGTCCATGCGTAGCAGCTCCTGTCCTTCCGCGACCCGCTGTCCCGGCTCCACCAGCAGCGCCTCGACATTGCCGGCGAAGGGCGCCGCCAGGGTCACCACACGCCCCGGCTCCAGGCGTCCGACCAGGCCGATCTGATGCACCAGCGGGGCCGCCCGCACGGCGACCCAGCGCTCCCCTTCCGTGCGTTTCGCGGTGCCGCCGGCGAGTACCAGCCAGGCCAGCGCCGCGACAACCGCCAGGCCGACGGCGAGCGGCAATGCGGGCCGGCGCAGGAAGGAAAACCGGTCAGTGGTCATTGAGCGAAATCTCCCAGCTATCCAGGGTCATGCCGACGATCAGGTCGAGCTGCGTCTGCGCATTGAGAAACGAGATCAGGGCATTCAATTGGGTGTTCTCGACGTTGCGCAGGTCGGTCTCGAAGCTCAGCACCTGGAAGTTGCTCGAACGCCCGACGCGCAGCTTTTCCCGCTCGATCTCCAGCTTGCGCCGCGACAAGGCGGTGGCGCGCTGGGCGATCTGGTACTGGCGCCAGCGCGTGCCGAGGTCGCGCACCGCATCGATGACGTTCTGCTCCAGGGTCTGCCGGGCATCCTCGATCAGGATCTTCTGGTTCTCCACGTCGACCTGGGCGCGCACCTCGGCCTGCCGGCGGCTGAGGTCGCCGATGGGAATTTCCACCTGTACCCCGGCGTAGCTGTCCCAGCTGCGTGAATTGTCGCCACCGCCCTCGCTGTAGCGGTCGCGGATCTGGCTGGCGCCGCCCACCAGCGAGACATCCCACAGGCGCTGGTTCTTCGCCAGCACCAGGTTGAGGTCGGCCTGGCGACTGCCGATCAGGCGTTGCAGGTATTCCGGTTGCTGCTGCAGGGCGGTCCTGATCGCCTGCTGGCGGTCGACCTCGATCGGCGTGGCGGCCAGCGCATCGCTGGCGCGGATCTGCGTCGACAGGTCCAGCGCCAGCAGTTGCAGCAGGGCCAGGCGTGCGCTGTCGACCTGGTTGGCGGACTCCTCGACGTTGAGCTCCTGGCTGGCGACGTCGGCCTCGGTCTGCACGATCTCGAATTCGGCCATTCGCCCGGCGCGGATCATCGCCCGGTTGACCTCGAGCAGCTCCTGGGTCCGCGCCAGGGCTTCGCGAGAGATGCGCGCCTGCTCCTGGGCGCGCAGCAGCTCCCGGTAGGCACCGATGACCTGGCTGATGGTCTGCGACACGCTGGCCTTGAGTTGCAGGCGATTGGCGTCTTCGGAGAGACGTGCCAGGCGCAGCGGCGCGGTGGTGACGTCCCAGCCCGCATCGCGCAGCAACGGCTGGACGACGGTCAGGTCGAGGCCATCGCTGCGGTAGCGCCCGGCCTCGTCGGCGGTGCGGAACTGCTTCACCCAGGCCAGGCTGAAGCGAGTGCCATATTCGCCAAGCAGGGTCGCGGTGGGCGAGACATTGCTGGTC